>JAJYNF010000286.1 GCA_021786455.1 Acidobacteriota bacterium | reverse complement strand
CGTGGGCTTTTGCTTTATCGGCAGCCAGCTTGGTGCCACTGGCGTCGGTACTGGGAAACGCCACCGAGGAGCTGGCCCGCCACCTAGGCCCGGCGGCCGGCGGACTGCTCAACGCTTCGCTCGCCAACGCCACGGAGCTTATTCTCGGCCTGGTTCTGCTGTCGCGGGGCCAAGTGCAAATCGTGAAGGCTTCGCTTTCCGGCAGTATTATCGGGAACCTGCTGCTGGTCTTTGGGCTGGCAGCCTTCCTCGGCGGGCTGCGCCGCAAAAAACAGTCCTTTAGCCGAGTCGCAGCAGGCGCCAGCAACACGATGCTTTTCCTGGCGGTCGTATCGCTGGTGATGCCGGCGTTTTTTGCCCTGACGACCTTCGGCTCGCTCCGCTCACACCGAGGCATTTTGGAGGTGGTCAGTCTGTGGACGGCCGCGGTTCTGCTGGTTTGTTATCTCGGCAGCCTGGTTTTCACTTTTCGGACTCACCGCCATCTGTTTGGGCGGGCCGGACAGGAACCGCCGCGGACCTCGGTGAAGGCCGCCCTGGTGGCGCTTGTGCTTTCGGGATTAATGATCGCCATTGAGAGCGCCGTCGTCGGCAAAGGGCTCGAAGCCGCCAGTCATGCGTTCGGCTGGACAGATACATTTCTGGGGGTTGTTGTGCTCGCGCTAGTCGGCAATGCTGCCGAGCATTCCTCCGCGGTCGCCCTGGCGCGCCAGGACAAAATGGATCTCGCCTTGAGCGTGATCATGGGCAGCAGCACTCAAATCGCGCTCTTCGTCGCGCCGCTGCTGGTCGTGGTCTCCGAGCGCAGCCCCACCCCGATGACGTTGGTTTTCCCTCCTTTAGAAATTGCCGGAGTGATTCTTTCGGTGGCTGTCGTCGCCTTGGTCTCATTCGACGGCGAGACCAACTGGCTCGAGGGCCTGCAACTTTTGAGCGTTTACGCGATCCTCGCCCTGTTTTTTTATTTCGTTCCATCCTGAGAGGTTCCAAGCCGGAAGCGGGTGCGTCCGGCTTCAGCGCCGCAAGTCCTCCACTCGGTCCGGCCTTTTGCTCCCGGGGCCTTAAACCCGCCTGGGTGGCCTCGGCGCGCGACCCCAATCTCTCGTTTTCTAAAGTGTGACGTATATCACAGGCAAACAAACCCGCCAAAGTTACATTGAAGCTGGCGCCACAAGGAGCGCTGAATGTCCGAATTCGCCGCGGAGGGCCGTGCTATGGCTTATGTGATTGTGGATACTTGCGACAAGGATGAAGAATGCATCCAAGTATGTCCGGTGGATTGCATTCACCCGAGGAAAGACGAAGCAGGGTTCGAGGAAGTGCCGCAACTTTACGTGAATCCTACGGATTGCATTGATTGCGGGGCCTGCATCCCCGTATGTCCCAGCAACTCAATTTTCACGCTCGAAGACCTTCCGGAGGACAAAAAGGGATTCATCGAAGCGAACGCAAACTACTATCAAACGATGGCCAGCTCATAAGCCCAGAAGCAGCAATTCCTGCCCGCTTTAGGGCGTCCGATCTGGCTTGCAGAAGACGGAGACATTAGAGCCTCCGCTTACCCTGAACCGCTCATCAAAGTTCTTCATGCTTGAAAAGTTCAGAACGCTACAATTTGACAGGTTTCCGAAAAACCCTCCTTCGGCGCCATTCCGACGCCCGAGATTTTTCATCGGCTCGAGAGCCTGGCCTCGGCGAAGCGAAGGCAATCCGCTGGTGTCTCGCTCCCTACGCGCCTTGGCGTGAGGGCTTTTCGTTCCCACGGCCGCACTGCGTCATCCCAATAAGCTCTCGCGGCGCCGCGCCAATCCGAAGGCGTGGAATTCTTCCTTGACCCGCGCCGTTTCGAACCCCTTTCAACTTTCCGCTTTCGACGGTAAACTTTTCCTTCAACTTTTTCCGCCAAAGGAACTCGCATGACCAAGGACGAAATCATCCGCAAGAAGAAAGAATTCATCTTCGACTGCGCCGCCACCTATTACAAAGAGCCGCTCTTCGTGTATCACGGCAAGGGCCAGTACGTTTGCGATCTCGATGGCCGCCAGTATCTCGATTTTTTTGGCGGCATCGTGACGGTGAGCGTCGGCCATGCCAACGAGCGCGTCACCTCCAGAATCAAAGCGCAGCTTGACAAGGTCTCGCACACTTCCACAGCGCACCTCACCGAGGCCGTCGTCGCGCTGGCGGAGAAAATGGCCTCGATCGCTCCCGGCCGCTTGAAGAAATGCTACTTCACCAACAGCGGCTCGGAAGCCAACGAAGTCGCCGTCATCACGGCCCGCATGTTCACCGGCAACTCGGAAGTCATCGCGCTGCGCCACGGCTACAGCGGCCACACGCAGCTCACCAAATCCATGACGGGCATGTTCAACTGGCGCAAGGCGGGACTGGTTCCGCAGAACGTCGTCCACGCTCCGGGGCCTTATTGCTATCGTTGCCCCTACGGCCTGACGTATCCGAGCTGCGATTTGCGCTGCGCCCGAGACCTCGAGGAAGTCATCCAGACCTCGACCACCGGCTCCATCGCCGGGATGCTGGCGGAGACCATCCAGGGCGCCGGCGGATTCATCGTTCCGCCGCCCGGCTATTTCAAAATCGTCGCCAACATCGTGCGCCATTACGGCGGGCTTTTCATTTCCGACGAGGTCCAGACGGGCTTTGGCCGCACCGGCAAGAAATGGTTCGGCATTGAGCACTGGGAGGTCGAGCCGGACATCATGACCATGGCCAAAGGCATGGCCAACGGTTCGCCCGTCGGCTGCACCGTCACCCGTCCTGAAATCGCCGACGCTTACCAGGGCTTCACCATTTCCACCTTCGGCGGCAATCCGATCACCGCCGTCGCCGCCAAAGCCACCATTGACCTGATCGAAGAGGATCGCTTGATGGACAACGCCGAAACCGTCGGCCGGCGCTTCCGCCAAGGGCTTGACGGCTTGAAAGAAAAATATCCCCTCATCGGCGACGTTCGCGGCATGGGCCTCATGCAGGGTTTGGAACTTGTGAAAGACCGAAAAACAAAAGAGCCCGCGCCAGAATTAACCAATCAGTTGATGGAGCGCGCCCGCGCGAACGGCCTCCTCGTCGGCAAAGGCGGACTCTACGGCAACGTCATCCGCATGTCCCCGCCGCTCAACATCGCCGCCTCGAACGCCGATGAAGCCGTCCGCATCCTCGACAAAAGCCTTTCCGAGTTATGAGCGAGTGGCCGCGACGGTGATGTGTCCGTCGTGGGTTTTTCGACCGAACGCAGCGCCCGCTTTGGCAGTTCGAAATTTGTACCGCAGGGTCCGACCTCCGACCCTGCGGCTTTCCCAGCGGGTAGCCGCGACGGTGACGTGTCCGTCGCGGGCCCGTCCCGCGATGACAATTTACCCCACCTCGGGGACGAAGAACCCGCGACACAGGGAGCAGTGTCGCGGCCACCAGCCTGCCCGTGCAATATCGGGCATCACCGAAATTATCGAGGATTGCAAAAGATAGCCGGTCTGCGACCGGCGGATCAACCTTTTCCGGCGCTCATTGCCGTGGCAGGCTGGCCTTATAGCCGGTCGAGTTGATCGCTGCCACCAGTTGCGCGGGCTTAACCTGTCGGGGATCGTAGCTGACGCTGACCTGACCATGAGTCACGTCCACGTTCACTTGCCCCACACCCGCCAACTGATGCAGGCGCGCTTTGATCGGCAGCGCGCACATGGCGCAGTCCATCCCAGCAACCGGCAGCGTAAGGGTTTTGAGTGACGCGGTGGCCACCGCAGGAGGCGCCGCAGCGCTCGCCTGCCGCGCCACCAGTGGGTACATACTGAAACCCAAGACCACTACTATGACGGCGGTGGCGAAAGCCAAGACGGCCCGCGTCGTTCCCTCATTTCGCATCCGTGTGGCCAACGCGCGCAACTTGCGCTTCTCCCGCGCGTACTGCCACCACGCGGCCGCCATACCAACCACCCCGAGGCCGACGAACCACCAGTGATACGCAGAGAAGAAGCCTCCGGCCAAGCCAAACAACCCGAAGACTGCCAGCAGTGCCGGCCCCACGCAGCAAACCGACCCCAGCAGCGCCGAAACCAAACCAATGTTCCTGGACTTCATGCCTACCTCCGTAGTCTTTGGAGACCATTGCCTTTTGTCAGACCCGCTCAAGCGCATCCCATCCTTATAAAGGACGGATTTCGTTCGTGCGGCTGTCGCTCGCCTCGCTGAGCGCGCGTTCCAGCAGCTCGCGCGGAGGAACGCCCGTGAGGTGATTTCCATCGTGATAAAGGCGGCACTTCAAGCCGAAGTCGTCGCTCGATCGCGCCGTGGGGTCAATGTCCACATCGTTCACGCGAATCGTCGGCGAGCCCAGAAAATGCCGCTCCGTCGCCTCTTCGGGACTGGAAACCTCGGTCAGCACCAGCTCTGCGGGGACGCTCCGCTTCCGAACGGTCTCCTCGACGAGCGCCCGAGCCTGCGCATGATTGGGGCAACTGGAAAAGTACAACAGTTCGATTTTCATTTCGAATCCTCCGATTCCTTGGCGTCGGCCAGCTCCTTGAGCACCGGACAGCCTTTTTCCGGTTGCCCGCGAGAGCGGTTCAGCTCGCGCTGGCACTTGCGAAGGCCGGAAGCGAGCTGGGCTTCGAGCGCCTTGAGCTCTTCGATTTTCGAGCGCACATCGCTTAATTTGCGGCGCAGCAGATCGCGAACGTGAACGCATCCGGGCGCAGACGTGCGCTCGAGAATCAACAACTCGCGGATCTCCGCGAGGGAGAAACCGAGCGACTGGGCTTTGCGGATGAACTTCAGGTCGCGAGCATCGTCGGGATCGAACAGACGATACCCACCTTCGCTGCGGGGAGGCCGACGCAGCAGGCCGCGCCGCTCATAGAAGCGAATTGCATGGATTCCCACGCCAGCGTTTCGCGCGAGTTGGCCAATCCGAACCCCAGCGCTCATGGTGTTTCCTCCCTTTCACGACATAGGGTAAACCCTAGAGTTAACTCTAGAGTCAAGCTGTTTTTTTAGAAGCCTCGAGAGAACTTTACGACACGGGTCCAATGCAGTCACTTTTCAGCAAGATGCGCTAACCCCGAGGAATAGCCGTAGAACAGCGTGCTGTGTCGGGAGCCATCGCAAGGCTTTCACCGTGTCGGGCAAAAACTGTTAGGATAAAATCTGATCGTCTGT
>JAJYNF010000171.1 GCA_021786455.1 Acidobacteriota bacterium | reverse complement strand
GCCCGCTCAGGCTGCCGCCACAACTCCCCGCTGCGCCTGGAATCCGAGCCGGACAGTTCCGCACAAAGTTTCAGCCGCATCGAGGTCGCTGATTGCCCCCAGCCCTTCACCGCGACCCGTTTAGACACTCCTGCCACCGCTATCAACAGATTGGGGGCTCGATACGCAGCCTTGTTGCGCCGGCGGCTTGCTGGTAAACTGGAAATTGCCCCTGCGCGAAGCGAACAGATCTCGGCGAGTCTAGCCGCTGAGGAGGAAAATCATGGCCGATGAACACGATCAGCCGTCCGGGTTCAAGGTTGTTGACCGCCGCGGGTTTGGCGCCGACGGCAGCCGGCTGAGATCGGAGCCGGAGTCGTCCGAACGGGCCCCAGAGGCTCGGCGCGAGCCAGCCGTCTCCCAGGTTTCCCAGGCAGCTCCCGAGGCCATGCAGGAATTTGAAACGCTGGTTTCATACCTAAGCACGACCGCCATGTACCAGCTCGGCCTGCTGCCGGGGCCGGAGGGCGAACGGATGCCGCCCGACGCTGTCAACGCCCGCCGCACCATTGACCTGCTGGAAGTTCTTCAGAAGAAGACGCGCGGCAACCTCACCCCGGAGGAGGCTCGTCTGCTTGATGAGGTCCTTTACGAATTGCATACGAGCTACCTCGAGGTTGAAAAGCGATTCGTGACCAGGCACCGATGAACCTGACGTTTCTCGGCACAGGCACCTCGACAGGGGTTCCCGTCCTCGGCTGCCAATGTGCCGTATGCCGATCTACGGACCCCCACGACAAGCGGACTCGCCCCTCCTTGCTGCTGCAATTTGACGGCCGAGCGGTGGTCATTGACACCGCCCCGGACTTCCGTTTCCAGGCGATGCGCGAGGTCGTCGAAAGAGTGGACGCGCTGCTCTTCACCCACGCTCATGCCGACCACGTGCTGGGTCTCGACGACGTGCGCCCTTACTATTTCAAGCAAGGCCAGCCCATCCCGCTTTACGCCGACGGCCCCTGCATGGAAAGCTTGCAGCGCATGTTCCCCTATATTTTCGATCCCAACTTTCCCTACGATGGGATTCTTCGGGTCGAGCCTCGCCTGCTGAGCCCGTCGGATAATTTCAGCTTGTGGGGCGAGATCTTCACGCCGTTGCCGGTGCTGCATGGCCACATGCCGGTGCTGGGCTTCCGTTTTCGCCAGGTGGCTTACGTCACCGACTTCAGCACAATTCCAGAGGCTACGCTGACATTGCTCGAGGGGCTTGATTTGCTGATTTTGGACGCGCTCCGCGCGCGCCCTCACCCTACTCACTCCAGCCTCGCGGAGTCGCTCGCCGTGGCGGAGCGCCTCAAGCCCGCGCGCGCCCTGTTTACTCATATTGCCCACGAGATGGGCCACGGGGACACCAACGCTTCTCTTCCACCGTGGGCTCGCCTTGCCTACGATGGCTTACGAGTGGAGGTCTGATTTCGGCCTGTGCGCATCATTCGCCAACCGCTCGAATCCCCCGAATCCCTCCCCGCGAGCGTTATCACGATCGGAAACTTCGATGGCGTGCATCGAGCGCATTGTGAGTTATTTCGCCGTGTGGTCAATGCAGCGCGCGACTTGGGCCTTCCTGCCGTCGCGCTCACTTTCGACCCTCATCCGGCTCGGGTACTTGCCCCGGAGCGTGCCCCTAAAATTCTGACCCTGCAGGATCTCAAGCTGAGGCTAATAGCCGATCAGCAGCTCGACTTAGCCTGGATTCTCCCTTTCACCCGGCAAGTTGCCCAACTGTCGCCCGCCGAATTCGTTGAGCGGGTTTTGTTGCAGGCGCTAGGAGCGCGGCAGGTTCACGTGGGGGCAAATTTTCGTTTTGGGCGGAACCGCCAGGGAACTGTGGATGTCCTTACCCGGCTGGGACAAACGAAAGGCTTTTCCGTTCACGTCCTACCCCTGATGACGCTGCGCGGCGAGCCAGTTTCCAGCAGCCGCATTCGCTCCCTCTTGGACGAAGGAAGAATCCCTTTGGCCAATCGTTTGTTGGGCCGACCTTATGAAATCGTTGGCTCCGTCGAGCGGGGCCAGGGCCTCGGCCATCGCCTTACCGTCCCCACGCTCAACCTCGGCGCCGGCGAGCAACAGCATCCCAGGCCGGGCGTTTACATCACCCGGACCCTACTCGGCGAGCGAGCCTTCGAGTCCGTCACCAACGTTGGCTACAAACCCACCTTCGGCCCGCACCCACTGGCCATCGAAACTCATCTATTGAGTTATGCCTCGGAGGTCCATGAGGATCACCTCCGAATCCAATTCCTCTACCGCTTGCGCGATGAACTAAGATTTCCTCACGCTCAGGCCCTTAAGGCCCAGATTATGATGGACTCGCGTCGCGCGGTTCGATACTTCCACCTGTGCCGGCAATTCCTGCCGTCTCGAAACCTTTCCGCCGCGCGTTCGCCAGCCGAGGTTTGAGTTTCGCGAATTGACTATTGAATCGTTACCAGGCGGGTTGGCGCTGGATCCGCGGCCCCGGAACCTTCAGCGGGAGGCGCAGTGAAGCCCGCCGCTTGGTCAGCGACGAACCGCTTGATCTCTTCGAGCAGGGCGGGAACAATCTCCGTTTCATGGACGCGCCGGATCGCTTTCCCCTGGCGATAGATCGTGCCATTTCCTCGGCCTGCCGCGACCCCTAAATCCGCTTCACGCGCCTCCCCCGGACCGTTCACGGCGCATCCCATGACCGCCACGGTCAGCGGCGTTTTGATGTTGGCGGTCGCCTGCTCAATCTCTTGCGCGATCTTGAATAGATCCACTTCAAGTCGGCCGCAGGTGGGGCAGGCAATCACCACGGGGCCGCGGCTCCGCAATTCGAGCGACTTCAGCAGCTCGTAAGCCACCCGCACTTCTTCTGCCGGATCGGTGGCCAAGGAGACTCGAATCGTGTCCCCAATCCCTTCCGCCAGTAGCATACCCATCCCCACGCAGGATTTTACCGTGCCGGAGAATTGCGTTCCCGCTTCCGTAACGCCCAGGTGGAACGGATAATCGCAACGCTTGGCCATCAGCCGATAAGCCGCGACGGTCAACTTAACGTTCGATGATTTCAGGGAGATAATCGTATCCCTGAACCCCAAATCCTCCAGGATGCGGAGGTGGTATTCGGCGCTTTCCACCATGGCTTCCGGTGTCGGATATCCGTATTTCTCAAGCAGCCGCCTTTCGAGCGAGCCCGCGTTGACGCCAATACGGATGGGGACTTTTTGCTCTTGAGCTCGCCGCACCACCCATTTCACTTTTTCCGCGTCCCCGATGTTGCCCGGATTAATGCGCAGCTTGTCCATGCCTGCGTCGAGCGCCATCAAGGCGAATTTGTGCTGAAAATGGATATCGGAAACCAAAATGGAGTTCGGACAATGTCGGCGAATCTCTCCCAGCGATTTGGCAGCCTCCGCGTCGGGAACGGCCAGGCGGACAACCTCGCAGCCGGCGGCTTCCATCTGCTGGATTTGTTCGACCGTCTTTCCCACGTCGCGGGTATCCGTCTTCGTCATGGATTGCACGACAATAGGGGCGTCGCCACCCATCGTCAGCCGCCCCACCTTCACCGGCCTCGTCTTTCGCCGCGGAGGGAAATGTTCTTTATCGCTGAAATTCACGCTGCGCCTTCCTTCGAATCACGGGGACTGGTTTCTCTCGGCGCCACCCTTTGCCCTAGGATGGATGCACCGTCTTAATAATATCGTTGTAAGTGACAAACACGACCAGCAAAAGTAAAAACACCATTCCTACTTGCAAAAACCGCTCCTTCAGCTCGACGCTCAGGTCGCGTCGCAGCAGGCTTTCAATAGCCAGCAGAAGGATTGCGCCGCCATCCAAGATTGGAATCGGAAACAAATTGATGATGGCAAGCTGCAAGCTGATAAAGGCGGCAAGCGTCAGCAAGTCCACCCAACCCTCGCGGTAAGCTTGGCCCGACGCTTGCGCGATGCCAATGGGCCCCGAGAGAGACCGAGTGGACATCTGCCGCGTCACAATCTTGCCGAGCACGTCGAAGGTTCCCATCAGGCTGCGGAAGTTGTCTCGCAACGACTTTTCCAATGCCACAGCCAGCGGAAGCTGGCGCACGACAAATATCGTGTTCCGTAGCGTTACGCCAATTTGCCAGAACTTTTGCCCTTGGGCTTCGGCATAAATCGGCCGCACGGCCACTGGGAATGTTCTCGCCCCTCGCTGAACCGTAAGCGCTACCGAGTGGCCGTCGCTTTGTCGGATCTTTTCCACAATCAGCGGCTCAAAAAGAACTTTTTTGCCATTCACTCCAACAATTTCGTCTCCCGGTCGTAATCCGGCGCGCTGGGCGGGCGAACCCGGCGCGACCTTATCAATCACCAAAGGAACCCGCGGGTACCATCCGGCGCTGCCGACCTGGTCTGGTCCGGTTGCCCTCGGCTCCAGGGTCATTTGGAGGCTTTCCCCGCCACGCTCGACGACCAATGGAATTTTCCGCCCAGCATCGGTCAACACCCTAAATTCAACGTCTTGCCAGCGCGGCTGCCGGAGGTCGCCAAAACGTTCCACAACATCTCCCACTTCCAAACCTGCTCGCGCCGCCGGAGAATTGGGCGCCACCGCCCCGATGACTACCGGCTGTTCCTCATAAGCCGGCTTCTCAAAATGGAATCGGTAGAGGCCGGTCAATAAGCCCACAGCCAGCAAGGCGTTCATCGCTGGCCCCATCAGCACAATCACGAACCGCTGCCAGCGAGGCCGCGAAAGGAATTCGCCCGGATCGTCATGGCGGAGAGCACTCGGATCGTCGCCAGCCATCTTCACCCATCCCCCCAGCGGCAGGAGGCTCAGGCGATAGTCCGTCCGCTCAGACTGGCGGTCTTTTAGCGTTCCGAAGCTCAACCGCCCGTTGTGGATACCCAACAGCCGTTGCCCGAAACCCAGGGAGAACGTGACAACGCGAACTCCAAACGCTTTTGCCGCCAGAAAGTGTCCCAGCTCATGAATGAAAATCATGCCGCCCAGCACCACGGCGACCACTGCAACGTCGGTCAAAGCTGAAGAAATCAAGCTCACTTTATTTTCCAGGTCACGCCCATGCCGGCCGAGCCGCTAGCGCGCTCACCGCCTCCTGGGCCTCTCGCCGCGCTTCCCGGTCGCAGGCGATGACATCCTCCAAACTATTGAGATGATGGACAGAGCCAGCGCGCAACACTTTTTCAATGACGGGGGCAATTCCCGTAAATTTAATCCGTTCGAATGATACGGCGACCACCG
>JAJYNF010000055.1 GCA_021786455.1 Acidobacteriota bacterium | reverse complement strand
GAGAGGGCTGATCATGGTTCTACGCCTGATTAATCCGGAGCTTATCGTGCTCGGCGGCGGCGTGGCCAAGGCGGGCCAGGTGTTGTTGGACCCGGTCCAGCAGTGCATGGAGGAAATGGGCTCGCCGACGCTACGAAGCTCGACGGAAGTCACCCTCGCCGAGCTGGGCGACTACTCACCCCTGTACGGCGCGGCTGGCTTGGCCATTGACGTTGTCGCGCAACCGGTGTGATTCCTGTGAACGGCGCCAAACCCGACGGCCCCCCGAAGCCTTGCGTGTCGCAACCGCGTCCTCTCATGCCGTTTCACAAAGCAGAATGTCAAAACTAGGCCAGAGGTCGGTGGGAACGACGGCGGCGTTGGGTCCGTTAAAATTGGAAGACGGGCGTTGGCTGACTTTGGCTGGCCAAGTGCAATTCGGCGCTTTGGGTCCGCTGGCGCAGCGCCTTGAGGGCGCTCAGGCGGGCAATCTCCGGATGGTTATTGTGCTCGCTCAGGTGGGCAAGAACGAGCACGGCCGCTTGTCCATCGTAGTCCCCGCTTAGAAACTCCCCCGTGGCGAGATTCGACAAATGTCCCTGCCGGCTCATCACCCGCTGTTTGACATGCCACGGATAAGGCCCGGATTTAAGCATCTCCAAGTCGTGATTTGATTCGAAGATCAGGCAATGGCAGCCGAGCAGACGCTGCTTCACCAGCTCCGAAATGTGACCGAGGTCGGTGACAAGGCCAATCTTGATGCCCTGTGTTTCAAACGTGAAAGCCACAGGATCGGCTGCGTCGTGCGGAACCGAAAAGGGCGTAATTTCAATGTCGCCGACGACGAATTTTGTTCCCGCGGCGAAGAGTTCGAAGCGCGTCAACCGCTTGTCCCAAGGGACTGCTTGGCGTGTCGCGGCGGTCAAGTAGATGGGAGCCGCCGATTCCAACGCCAAGCCGGTGAGGCCGCTGATGTGGTCTGAGTGCTCGTGAGAAACCACGATCGCGTGAAACCCATCACCGGGCTCGCCCACGGCGGCCAACCGCGCCCGAGTCTCCCGTTTGCTGAAGCCTGCGTCCACCAGCAGGCGAGTGCGCTCGGTAGCTATCAACGTGCTGTTGCCTCGGCTTCCGCTACCTAACACGCATACTCGAACGCTCAACGGCCATCCTCCTATACTGGCCCCTCATGGCTCCCCACGGGCCGTGACGGGCGGCTCCCAAAGGCCATTCTGGCGGCGCGGGTGAGCGCCGCTCCGACCTGAATTATACGCGGGCACGCGCATCCCCAAATGCAATTTGTTTTACTTCAAGGCTTGAGGTTTTTTGATGCCCCACAACCTGCCGCCTCCGCTTGATCTTCCGACCAGCCTGAGCGGCGCCGGTTTATTTCATGAAGATCAAGGAAAACAAAAGGACCAACAACACCACGCTGCTGACGCCAATATAGAGCCGGTCGCGTTGTAAGGCAAAAGCGCCAATCAGAAATGCGACCCGGGCCACCGGAGTGGCAATCAATATGAGGATGCCGAGTTCCATAATCGCCTGCGTGTGGCCGGACGCGGCGAGGTGAAATAACATTGAGGGAAAATAGAACCTGCCGCGTAATGGGATGAAGTGGAGGTAATGAGGTTGCGCGTCCGCGAAATGCAGCAGATAAAGCGCAAAGCCGACCACGGTCAATACGGCCGAGACAATAACCCCGGTGCGCAAAACCTCTCCGATGAAAACCTCCACTTGGCGATCCGAAACAGCTCGCATCAGTCAGATCCTCCCCGTCCAACCGTTGTAAATCATCTCAACGGCCAGCGCCAGAATGACCAGAGCAAAAAGCACACGAAGGGATCTCGATTGGACTTTGAGGAGCAATTTGGCCCCTAGCAGCGAGCCGGGCAGAATGCCCAACAACACCGGAGCGGCCAGCGCGGGAACGATGTAACCCTTGCGCAGATAGATACCGGCACTGGCCGCCGCCGTTACGCCAATCATGAAGTTGCTGGTGGTGGTGGAGACCTTGAAAGGAATGCGCATAATGCTGTCCATAGCCAGGACTTTCACTGCGCCAGAGCCAATGCCGAGCAGGCCAGAGAGCGTACCGGCTCCGAACATCGTGGCAAACCCGGCTTGAATATGAGTCACCGAATACCTTCGCTCCTCGCCCGGGCCGGTCGGAAATGCGCTGGTCATCTTGAGGCGATCTGACCAGGGATCGTGCGGCACCGCAATATCCCGGCGCTTGCGTAAAGAGAGGTAAACCGAATAGAGCAGCACACAACCAAAAACGATGGCGATTCCGGCGGTGGGAACGCGCGTGGCCAGCCAGGCGCCGAAAATGGCCCCCGCCGTAGTGGCCATTTCTAAAAACATTCCGATCCGCATGTTGGAAAAACCTTCTCGCACGTAAGCGGCGGCTGAGCCGGACGAGGTAGCAATGACCGAGATCAGCGAGGCTCCAATGGCATAGCGGAGGTTCACGTCAAAGGCCAGAGCCAACATGGGAACAATCACTACCCCGCCGCCCAGCCCCGTCAATGAGCCCAGCATGCCGCCGAGAAAGGAACCGAGAACGATCAGTCCGGAGAAGAAAAGCTGATTCATAGAACCCGAACTTTACCCCCACCCTTTACAGCCGCCTCTGAGTCTAGCTTTGCAAGTCCGTGGGGGTCAAGCGCACAATTTGGGCGGTGATCACCTCGGCCTATCGCCTAGCTCAACCATTCCTGCCGGGCTTCCTCGCTCCGCCTATCCGCGCCCACCCGCCTGCGCAAGGACCGCATCAGCGACTTCACCCGCACCTGCCCGGCTTGCTCCCGCACCACTTCGCTCGCGAAGTACGCCAGGTGCCTGTCGGGTAGCCAGTCCCCCAGGCTGGGCGGCAACAAATGGTCTTGCTCCGGCGGGCACGGCTTGTAAGGTTTCGACATGCCTCCTGGTGCCATATCGCCCCGTGTCAATTCAAGAACATTCCGTAATTCTCGGACACGCTCCTGGGATTTTGTCCTGAATCACCTATTCGATGCGCGCAACTGTTTTGCACCGACCCGCGACACGCTCAAGCAAAACCAATTCGGCGGGACGCTGGGAGGGCCGAACAAAAAGGATAAGCTGGTTTTCTTCGGCAGCTACCAAGGCACTCGCACGCGGACCGCGCCTAACGGCAACATTGCGCTTGTGCCCACCGCAGCCTAGCGGCATTTGCGCCAACATCACCGGATACAATTTAGCCGCGTTTATTCAGGATTGACTGGCACGCGACAGATCGTCTAACCATGAGCAGCGGTTGACGCTGGCAGCCCTACACGGATAGCCACGGGCGACTGCCGTGCTTCCGCCCAGGCATGCAATTTCGCCGCTTTCCCAACGCACCGGCCGGACTGTTGTTCGCCAGCGACCCGGGTTGCCCGACCGGCATCTATTACAGTTCCCTCGCTGACTTTGCCCCCTCGGCTTTGCCTATCGCCTTACCTCTGACGGCAAAACCAGCCTTCGCGTATGTGCCGGGCAGCTCCAGCGAAAACAACGTCCAGCAGCAGCGGACCCGTCCCAACTTTGGCCCCATTGGAATGATTGATTCCGGCTTCAACTCCAATTACAATTCGCTTCAGCTCAGCGTCGAGAAGAGGTTGAGCTATGGCTTATCTTTCCTCGCGGACTATACGTGGTCGCGGGCGTTCAACGACTTTTCACAATCGCTTAACGCAGGGAGTTACTATCAAACGAACCCCTTCAACCGGAACTTCAATTACGGCCCAGCGTCCAGCGATCTCCCGGACGTGATTCAATTCTCAGGAACCTGGGAGATTCCTCATCTGGGTCTGGGCGGGGCGGCTGAGAAAATCCTGAATGGGTGGGCGCTCGCCCCCATCCTGACCTGGCAGAGCGGCTATCCCTTCAGCGTGATGTGCGGTTGTGACAATTCGTTTTCGGGGGATTATGTTGATCGGGCGGATTTCATTGGCACAAATTTCAATCAAGCCAAGCTCAATCCGAACCGGCCGCATGATCAGTGGGTTCAAGAATACTTCAACACCGCGGTTTTTGCGCCCAACGCCATCGGAACCTTTGGCAACAGTGGAAAGAACAATTTGCGCGGGCCGGGCATGTTCGATCTTGCACTTTGCGCTCAAACTGATGTTCTAAACTCGGACGAAGATGAGTTTCGTCGAGCGGCGATCCGGCAAGCGGAAGGTGGTTGATTCTTGCCGAAGGTTTGTCACCCAAGGAGAAGAGCTTCTATGCACATGAACAGAGCGAACTTAGTTGCTTTTACCGTAGTGCTAACTCTGGCAGCGGGGATGGGCCTTTGGGCTAGCCCAAACGTAGAGCTCCGAAACCAGCAACTGGCCGTTACTGAAAGGGCTCGCGACGGCTCTTACGAAATTCTGTCGCGTGAGCTTCGACACCTTGTTCTGGTGTCCCGGGTGGGAGCGGAGGTCAACCACCACTGGTTATTTTCCTCAAACTATCCGCGCCACACCGTGGCCTCAGCGCCGTTTGATGACACGCTGGGGCGCGGCCAAGCGATCACCATAACCTTCAGCGGAATGAGGGGCCGCCCCGATTTAGTCTGCCATCTCCGTCTCTATGAGGATGAGCCTTATGGCGTGGTTTCCGTGTCAGTGCGCAACGAGACGGGCAAAACGATCTCCGTTCAATCCATCCGCGTCGTGGAGGCCGCCGGGCATCCCCTCGTGAACCTTGGGGCAAGCAATCGGCACGATCGCGTCTTAGCCGAAAGCGCCAGCGAAGACCCAACCATTCATATTGGCGGCTTGGCGCAGGCTCCGCCGGGCGGCTACTTTGGAGTTCGCAACCTTCTCATCTACAATCTCGCAAGCAAGCAAAGCCTGCTGCTTTCTGCAATCACCTCGAAACGGTTTTTGACGATTGACCGCGTCGAGGCGCAACGCGACGCGCAGGGGATTTTTCATCTCGCGTCCCTCACCGTGGACTCCACCGGAACGACTCAGGCGATCCTCGATCGTGACCCCATCCCACCCGATCAGCAGGTTCAACTCAGCCTTCCTGTAGCGAATGGCGGTTCGCTCTCTTCGGAACAAGTCATGTTCGCGGCGGGTCCCGATTACCTCACGGAACTTGAGAACTACGGCAAAGCCGTTCGGCGTCTCCATCATTTGCATTTCACTCGGCGAATGGCTCCGATGGGCTGGTGGAGTTGGACGGCGTTTTACGCGGGCATCAACGAGGGCGAAGTCTTGACGAATGCGCGTTGGCTCGCCGAGCACCTCAAGTCGCTTGGCTATAATTACTTTCACATTGATGAAGGTTACGACTACGCCCGGG
>JAJYNF010000229.1 GCA_021786455.1 Acidobacteriota bacterium | reverse complement strand
CTTACCCACAATGTGATATCGTTTCTCCACGACGGTTCTCCTTTTTTGAGATTTTCCCAACCCGATTCTATCCGAATCGGGTCAGAGAACCGTCGCTCAACCTCCAACGGAAGCTAGGACACCTTCGAGGGCTGACCCGGTTTAATCGAGTATTTGCAACCGCGGCCAAGGAGATTGCGGCCGTGTGGCCAAGTATAACAAGCACGCTTCAACTTTCTTCGGAGGGTGACCAGGCCCGTGCTTGATTCAAAGTCAGCATTTCTCTTGACTCGCATGTGTAAGCTGAATAAGCTTACAGACGATGCCCACTATCAAAACGCTTGGACAATTCATTCGAGAACGTAGAGAGAAAAAGGACATCTCCCTGCGCGAACTTGCTAGGAAAGTGAGTGTATCTGCCGCTTTTCTTTCGGATGTGGAGTTAGGCCGGCGGTTTCCGTCTGACGACTTGTTACCGAAGATCGCCAAGGCCCTTGAAACGACTGTTGAGGAATTGAGAGCTTATGATGCCCGTCCTCCTATTGAAGACCTGAAACGTATATCAGCATCTAATCCAGCTTACGGATTCGCACTTCGGAGGGTTGTGGAGATGGCTGAAAAGGGCCTACCCGCAGAAGACCTCACGAAAGTTCTGGATCGGGTTAACCAGGGGAAGCGAAAATGAAAACGTTTCGCACAAATACTGGCCCTTTTGCGGAGCGTCCATATTACAACGACGAGGAGATCGAAAAAACCTGCGAGGACGAGCTGCGTGCCGTCGGACTCTTTCCGAATGCCGCGTGTCCAATCCGAATCGATCGTTTTATCGAGAAGCGCTTTGGCGTGACACCGCGATACGAGGAGCTGCAGGAGGGCGTTCTGGGATTCACGGTCTTTGGAGCAAAGGGCGTGCAAGATGTCATTGTCGCACAAGCGCTAGATTTAGAGGGAACCAAGGCTGCCGGACGAAGGATTCGAACAACCCTTGCCCATGAAGCCGGTCACGGCCTACTCCATGCGCACCTTTTTTGCTTGGGGAGCGGGAACCGACCCCTCTTCGGCGATTTCAGCGACCCGCAAAAACCCAAAGTCCTTTGTCGAGATGTGCCCGTTACGCCGCGTTTCAAAGGGCCAGGCTATGACGGCAGATGGTGGGAGTTTCAAGCAAACCGGACCATCGGACCGTTGTTACTGCCGCGCTCGTTAGCCCAAGCTGCGCTTGAACCTTTCCTTGTGGAGCGAGGCTCGCTGGGGGGAAGGGGGCTTGAGCCGAGTCGTCGCAACCAGGCGATTGAGGCTTTAGCGGACTTGTTCGACGTGAATGGTGCCGCCGTCAAGATCCGCCTCCAGGACTTGTATCCGGTGGGCCGGGAGGCGCAGTTGAGCTTATAAATTTTTTTGACTTGACTGTCAGCTATTGTCGGCTTACACTGTACGATGTACGCGACCGGGCAACGGGTGCGTATGGAAAGGCTAAGTAACTAAACCAGTAAGGAGACTCAACGATGCCTCAATTCAACTACACCGTAGATACGGAGCCTCAAACAACTTCATCGCACGAGTTGACCGCGACACAGATCTTGAGCAACGCGGGAATCGATCCGGCAACGCATTACCTCGTCCAGATCGAGGGTGATCACCAGGATTCTTACCAAAGCGATCCCAACAAATTGATTCACATGCACGACAAAATGGAATTCATTTCGATTTCGACTGGTCCGACGCCTGTCTCGTAAAGGTTGATATGCCGAAGGACGAATTTATCAAGCAGCTTAACGAGCTCGGCTATGCGGTCGAGGATTTGGGGAACAACCGGATAGCTTTTCCGTACGAAATCCCCTGTGGGAGACTGGCCGGTACGAAGATTAGGCTCGGCTTGGATGTGCCGCAGGATTTCCCGCTAAACCCACCGAGCGGGCCGCACGTCTCTCCACATCTATCTCCGATCAATACTCAGCACGGGCCACACCCGAACTTCGGCGTCCACCCGAGCCCTTTTGGGTCCGAATGGCAATATTGGAGCCGACCACTCTCCCATTGGGCTAATACCAAACGGACTGCGAAGGACGTTATGGCACACTTTCGGCATCTTTTCGACACGCTATGAACCGCCGAACTTACAGCGTGGCAATGACGGAGAGGTTGTCTGCGGACGCTGGTCTGCATCTCTTGCGGCGTGATCACCAGGAAGACCTTTGCTTTGCTTTGTGGTATCCCAGCCAAGGAAAGACCCGAACGACGGCATTGCTCCACAAATTGATCCTTCCGCAAGCCGGAGAGCGCCGAGTTCATGGTAATGCGAGCTTTCTGCCTCATTACTTTGAGCGCGCCTTCGGCGAGGCCATGAACGCACATTCCGGCTTGGCTTTCTTGCATAGCCACCTCGGGCCAGGCTGGCAGGACATGAGTGGCGATGACATTCGGGCGGAGGAAGGACATGCAGGTTCCACGCTTGGGGCGACCGGTCTACCCTTAGTCGGCCTTACGGCAGGTACCGATGGCGCATGGAGCGCACGCTTTTGGGAGAAAACCGGACCAAAGGGATATACGCGGCGATGGTCTTCAAATGTGCGCGTGGTAGGCAGAAAACTTTCGGTAACTTGGGCAGACCGCCTAGTTCCTCCGCCAAGATTCAAAGAAGAATTGCGGCGGACTGTGTCGTCCTGGGGCGAAGATATCCAGGCGAGTTTGGCGCGACTCCGAATAGGGATTGTCGGCGCAGGCAGCGTTGGATCAATTGTGGCGGAGACGCTGGCAAGGACCGGCTTTCAGCACTTGGCGCTCATTGATTTTGACACAGTGGAGCGGGTGAATCTCGACCGGCTGCTCCACGCCGGCTACGAGGACGCCTTAATGTACAGGTCAAAGGTCGCGACGTTAAGTCGCGGCCTGAGGAAAAGCGCAACAGCCGACAATTTTGAGGTTGACGAAGTGGAATGGAGCGTGGGGGAAGAGGAGGGCTTCCGTGTTGCGCTCGACTGCGACGTTCTCTTTTGCTGCGTAGATCGTCCGTGGGGTCGAAGCGTCCTGAACTTTGTCGCCTTTGCGCACCTAATTCCGATTGTTGATGGTGGCATCCGAGTTGAGGTGGATAAGCGGCGGAAACTCAAGCGCGCCGACTGGAAAGCCCACATTGCGTCACCTGATCGGCGGTGCTTGGAGTGTCTTGAGCAGTACGATCCTGGTCTCGTAACAGCGGATCGGGAGGGATACTTCGATGACCCAACATATATTTCCGGCCTTCCCGAAGATCATCCGGTTCGGAGGAATGAGAACGTATTCGCATTCAGTCTTAGGGCTGCGAGCCTTGAAGTCCTTCAAATGCTAATGATGGTGATCGCGCCACTGGGAATCGCCGATGCAGGTCAACAGACCTATCATTTTGTTCCAGGCATACTCGATCCGCCCCGGTTTGAATTTTGCAACGCTGGGTGCCCTTATCCTGCCCTCGTCGGACGGGGCGACACGACAGGCCTTGTTGTTACTGGCCGTCATATTTTTGCCGAGAGAGTTCGAGCACAGAGAGATGCGGTAAGGAAGTCGATTCCGTGGCGGTATCGGGTTGCGAACTCTCTCTCCAAAGTAAGACACATAATCTTGAGGCGGGAAAGGAGGAAAACCCCGTCAATCAGAGTTGGCTAGTGCTTGTCGGAAAATGGGATACGTAAAGGAGAAATTAGATGGCGCAATTAGTGCAAGTTAAATGCATCAACAAAACCGACCGCTACAATCCGCATGAGCGAATTCGTGCCATCGGCGGGACGAACCCGGATGGGACACGGTGGAAGCTCGCTGAAGACGAAGCGATCTCGGCAATCGAGCAGGGACGCTATTCATTTTACGTTGACCGCCCTTCTGGGGATCGAGTGTGGGTTGTTATCGAGCGCAGCCCTTACGGACACAAGTATCTGAAGACCCAGGCCGATGGTGAGCAGCCCAACAATCTTTTGTCCCTACCCGAATGCCCGTAAGCGCGCGCATTGTCGTGATTCCGGCAGACAATGACTGTGGGGTGGGTGGTCATTTATTATTCTCACTTTCGGTCTCATGCTTCTTCGGATGTTGTGACTAGGGAGAGGAAACCATGACACTGCAATTTCCGGTACCAATCAGTCTTACGCTGGGACGCGCGAAGCAACGAGAGCAAGAGGCGCTGACTGTTGAGAGCAAAGACTTCGCCATTTGCTGCCTCGGCCTGGCCTTGCTGTTTGCGACGCTTGCCATACTTTCGCTGGCGGTCCAAAGGTAAGGCACAACATCTCAGCCATCTACGTCGGAAGGTTGGCGTGTGCGCCTACCCTACTGCAGACGTGGCCGCCGAACTCCGCCCGAGATAACTCCAGGTACCCGCTAATATCTGGAGTGGGTGGTTAACTATCGGTAGATCCATTCCGGCTTCCCGTCTGGAATGATCCACCCGGTGCGGAACTCCTTCACCTTCCCCTGGCTTTCAAGCTTGCGCAGAGCTCGTTCAACCCTTTTCGGATTCCGCTTGACGGCGGTCGCGATCTGAAAAGGCGAGAGCGCCGACGGATATACTGGCACAGGATTCTTGGTCAGCCGTGCTCTGCGGTCGTTTTCTCTCATCAACGACAGGACCGCACCTGTGGGAAGAAGCGGCAGCCACGTCCACAACCTGCCAGCTAACTTGAGTGAATTCGTTATCGCTGCAAGGTATTCGGGGAAATGCTTCAGGGAATTCCAAACCGAAGCCGGGATTTTAGGGATATGCATCGCTCCTCCTAACCCTCCTACTGGGAGACTACCACGGTCCGTCCCGCCGATAGCTAGGGAAACTGTGAACAAGAAAATTGTGCCATTATAGGGGTGCACCCCAAGCAATTGGGAACATCTTGGGAACATTAAGGCGCGAATACCCCGCCATATCGTGGTGCTAGCTGCAGGAAGGGGCTAGACAAACCAACAACATAGCTTAAATTTGTCGGACTCTGGATCTGCGTATCGGGGTTCGAATCCCTGCCTCCCAGCCAGTCATTTGGAACGACTTCCTTAAAGCCGTCTGATTCCAGTTTCGTTCTTTGTTGCGGCTGCGTTGCGGATTGTTGCGGGCTTGTTAGAGCGTCGAGCTTGCCAACAAATGGACTTGTCCCCGTTTTTGAGACAAACAGTTAAGACTCAAAATTCAGTGAATAGTATGAAAATGCCATCGAAGGGAGAATTGAGTCATGGGTTTGTCTCGACGGCAGTTCACGAGGGAATTCAAGCTGGCGGCGCTGGAGCGGCTGGAAAGGGGCGCTTCGATCGCCGAGGTATCGCGGGCCTTTGAAGTGAACCCGAACGTGCT
>JAJYNF010000290.1 GCA_021786455.1 Acidobacteriota bacterium | reverse complement strand
GCCGGTGGGTGAGCCGCTTGACTACCCTCCTCCTGGCGGAGGTGCAGGGCCAAGCCGCGGTCCCTACTTTGGAATTCGCTAAATTAGTGGCGCACTCGTCGGAACCGGCGACAGCGCAAGGCGCAGTGCCGACTCTCGGGCAGACCATCGGCATGTCAGTAAATGTCACTCTAAACCTACGGAAGTGTGTCCGCCGGACTGATTCCGCCAAAGCGCTCGACCATGAACGCCGCGATGCGGCTGGTCGAGAAAAAGCAGCACAGATGAGGCTTTCTTGCCGTCAAAATTGATTTGATCCAGTAGTGCGGGAAAGTGACGAGGAATGCAGGCTTAGAACTTGTTCAACGTAGGCCTTAACCATAGGAAATGAGCGAGTCTAGTCGTGCAAGTGGCTCGTCGAGGTTGCGGGCGTATTCATGGCTTAATGGACAGGCTCGTTCAGCATAAAGGCGAACATTCAGACCTTCGACATCCGAAGAATTGTCAGTCTGACTCGCGACCGATACCGTTAGCAAAGCACGGGCGCCGGTTGGTGGTTCAGTAGATTAGCGTCCACAGAAAGAGGTCATCTCAAAAGTCCTCGGCAGCCGATCTAAGACTCGTGGTAGAATTGCAGTTGTAATATTTTGTCATAATGGTAGTATTCGACGCATCCACGCTGATTCTGACCGCTAAGAGCGAGTTGCTCGATCTTTTCCTTGCTCATGTGAGTGCGCCAGTAGTGATTCCCGCCGAGGTCGAGAAGGAATGCTGCGGGGTCAAGCGGACGCTGGATGCGATCATCATTCAGAAAGCGCTCGACGAATCGCGCGTCAAAACCGTTGTGGTTAAGAATCGTCGTCTCGTAGCGAAGTTGCAGGCAGACTTTAGCCTAGGCGCAGGCGAAGCAGAGGCCACCGCACTTGCTCTCAAGGAGAAGGCTCAACTGCTGGGCATTGACGACAAGAATGGAATCAATGCGTGCAAGCTGTTGAACATCCCCTTTGCAACGGCGATAGGCATCCTGGTCCGAAGCCGGGAGAACGGGCTCCTCGACGGGTCTAAGGCGTTAGAGAAGCTTGCGCTCCTAGCAAAGCACGGACGCTACAAGGGTTCAATTATCGAGGACGCAAGACGCAGATTGGAGGCGGGACAATGAGCAAAACCATGAGTGTTCGCATGGACCGCGATAATTACGAGTTCCTTCACGAGATCACCCAAGAGGAAGGGGGTGATCTGTCCAAGGCCGTTCGAGACATGGTCGCACGGGGCAGAATTCTGTTTGCGGTCGAGAGATATAAAAAGGGCGAGGCCTCGCTCGGCCGGGCAGCGGAATTGGCGGGTGTCCCGGTCGGACAGATGATGACGGTCCTGACGGAATACGAGGTCGAAAGCCGTCTGGAAAAGGAAGATTATCTCCAGGGACTCAGGAACCTGCAAAAGGTTTGGTGATTGCGCCTATGCCGGGCCGGCAGAGAATCTGGCGTGTCTGGTTTTCTCATATGGTGGCTTGGGCTGTGTGTGCTTTCAAACCGGCTTACCCAACCTCCGAAGGCTCGCCAATCCGGCTGCTGTACCAAAACTGTTCCAAAACTCGATCTAAAAGGCCCAAAAGGGGTTAGGCTTTGAGCGAAAGCAGAAGCCCCGAATTGGTGTAAACCTATGAAAAGCAAGCGAACGGGTGAAAGGCATGCAAATCAACCAACTTCCTCCGGAGCAACAGGTCGGGGGTTCGAATCCCTCCAGGCGTACCAACCTAAGCCCCGTTGGTTCACTGAATTAGCGTACTTCCCTTCACGAACACTTTCCCTTTTTGGGGAACATTAGGGAACAACAAGCTCGCCAAGTTTTCAATGGCCTGGCGTTTGATGTCTTCAAGTGGGTGCGTATAGATCATCGTGGTCTCAGGACTCGCGGGCCCGAGGCGCATGCAGGCCGGCCAAACCTGCCGCCGCAGGAGGTTGCGATCCCGAAGCGGTGTTCCCACAGCGTTTGGGAAGAGCCACTCCGATTTGCCCTTCCGGTTCCTAAGCCGGGCATTGAGGATAGCACTGAGAGGGGCGGCGAGTGGAACTTGGCGCTCGCTGCCGGGGTTTTGGGGCTCCCCACTCGTCCGCAATAGACATCGCGGCGAATGGAGACGCGGGCCTGAGAAAGGTCCACGTCCTGAATTTGGAGTGCCAAGAGCCCTCCGACACGAAGGCCCGTCAACGTTCCCATGAGAAAAATCGTGCGCGCAGGCTCGTGAAGAGTGTGAGCCAGTTTGGCAATCTCATCGATAGTCAACAGCCGGGCCTTCCGGCGACGTTCCATCGGTGGAAGCTCAATGCCCTGGGCGGGATTCGTCTGCACCCATTCCCTCCGCTTTCCGGTCCCAAAGATTTTGCTCAACAAGTTGCGGAAATGGGCGAGAGTTTGTGGCGAATATCCTTGGCGTCGTTTTTGGCCGATGAGCTGCTGGATGTGGATGGGACCCATATCGCAAAGCTTCTGCTGGCCCAATGCGGGTAGGAGATGTTTGGTCATGAGGATTCGATAGAGGCGGCAGGTCGTGTACTTTAAGGTGGGCAGGATTTCCGGGGCGAAGTACTTCTCCCAAAACTCCGCAAGCGTTAATGCAGCCTGCGGATGCCGAGTGTAATCGTTGATTTTGCGCGTGTACTTATCCGCCAATTTCTCCGCCTCCCGCCTGGTGCGAAGACAACCGAGCACCACCGAGCGATGCACCCGCGCACCGTTGCCATCCGGATTGAAGACATCCTCCCGGTAACGGAGCACCCAGTTCTTACCCTTCTTGAAGAGACACCCTTTCTGATATCGGCGTCGAGCCATACGAGAAGTCTCCTTTCTCTCGTTGGCTCGCTCGCCTTCTCTTCGGTTGGGTGTAAGTGTACCTGTTGCCTCAGTCACGACGCGAGGTCCCCAAGTATTGTTTAATTTCTGCGGTGCGGAAACGCAGGTGCTTGCCCATTTTGATGTGAGGTAGCCGTTCTCTTCCGCGGCGTCGCGTCCGCTCATAGACCCAAGAAGTCGGTACTCTCAAGAACGCCGCAACCTCCTGAACGGTCAGAAGCGGTTCAGCGTCTGATGATATGTCGGGCATCGGATTCCGCGTTACGGGTGTTTCTTCTGTTAGAGAAGAAATCGCCATTCGGGCCATCCAATCACCTCACGTAGATCAGGGCACCGCTCAGCTCGCCGGGGCGCAAATTCTCCGGCACGGCGCCTGCATCAGCCCCGATCGAGTCGCCAACAAGCGGCAAGTTACTCCATGCACCTCACACCAGTTTTACTAAGCCGAACTATTTGTTTCTGTCAAGCGGGTGACTCGGCTGTAAGCGGGGCAAGTGAAATCTGGCGTGAAGGTCTGGAGTAAAGAGCCCGAAGGGGCTCTTGCAATTCTCACTGAATCAAGGAATCACGGAAGCCATCGGCTGGGAAATGCAGTCATTTCCGTCCGGAAGGTGACAACCATGCCATGCCCTGAACCGGACCTCTCTGGAAGCCCGATGAGGAAGCCATCGTTGATGTAAATCAGAAACTTGTGGTAGGAACCGGTCCGGTCGGACAAATTCAGAACGGAAACTTGTGAAAGTATTTGACCCGCGAAAAAAAGTTTAGCGGAAGCCATGCCTTCGCTGCTTTAACCCTACTACTGTTCACTTTATTATTATGATGAATGTTGAGTATTCAATTCGCTCGCTCCGGCAAGCGCCACGCGGACGCAGCGGGAAGTTGCTCATCTTGCGCTTTACCCCGCGCGGGCGGCACTGGCCGCGACTGGAAACGACGCGTTCTTGCAAGATTTGATTCAGCACCGCCTCGTGGAACGCCGGCCTCTCCCGTGGGGGGAATAGCGACGTAAGAGGGTAGCTTGCAACGCATGACCCGCTCCGATGTGTGATCCTGCGCGACGTGACTTGGCAGACCGACAACGGCTCGGAATTCATTGGCGAGCTCCAGCCTGACGGTTCGCGTTCCCACTTCCCCCGCGCCGTCACCTTCTTCGGCTCTCAACACGAGCGCATCCCGCCCGCTGCTCACACCTTCCAAAGCGATGTCGAAACCGTTCACCGCCTGATCGAGGACGAGTTCTTCGGCCTGGAAACCTTTCGGAGCCGCGCCGAGTTCCTGGCCAAGGCCTCCCTCTACCAGCTTTACTTCAACCTGGCTCGCCCCAACTCTCACAAGGAGAACCTCACTCCATGGCAGATCATCCAACGCCTCGATCCCCGCCTCTCCCCCGAAATCTGCTTGCTCCATCCCATCCTCCTGGATTATCGTCTCGATTCACCACACCAGCGGGAGGGGGATACGATCTACCTCGATTTCCCTGTTTTCGGAGGATGGGTATCAAATAGGGGAACCAAATGGGCGTCTCCCAAAACGATACACTCAGCGAGTTGTTGAATCCGTTGGTGGACCTGAGGGGATTCGAACCCCTGACCCCCTGGTTGCAAACCAGGTGCTCTCCCAACTGAGCTACAGGCCCAAACTCGTTCTACCCTTTCTGATTCAAAGAGTTAGACAAAACTCTCTTCAAGTACATCCTGGGTACAAATGGGTACAACATCGAGGTTTTCCTCTTGGACGTTCTTCGCGAGCTGAAACCCGATGCCGACCTTTTTGGCCCACTTCTTGCGGAATCGAACATCTTCTTTTACCTTGGAATAACCGTCGGTCACGCTCCTGTCAGCATGTCCAATCCAGAAGCGCAGCAGGTCTTCGGGCACGCGGTTTTTCCGAAGCCAAGTAGTGCGGAATCTTCGGAAGGCGTGAAAACCGCGCGTCTCAAAACCTGCCGATTCGAGGATCGGGTGCAAATCGTGAGTCAGAATATCGCTCTGGGAGATCGAACGGCCAGTTAGAGTCTTAAACAAGAATCCAGCCGTTCGGCTCCCGATAAATTTCCTGAGCGTCGTGGCAACATCGGGATGAACGTCAACGTCCCGAATTGAATTGGAAGTCTTCGGAAACTGAACCCGACCATTCCACACACTCTGCCGGATCTTCACGGTGGGACAATCGTCGCAAAGGTGCTTGATCTCCAACCCTAGCGCTTCCCCGATCCTAAGCCCCGTAGCTCCATGCAGAATGTGCAATACTCGGTATTGGCCTTCGGCTGAGGCTACTGTCGCGGAGAGTTCCTCACTTGTGAAAGAAGGTGTCTTTTGGTCCTTCACGTCCGGCAAGTCGATGAACTCATGATTCCACTTCCGTGGGTAGATCTTGTCTCCTTGCTCATCGACAGCCGAGGCCACAACCATCTTCACAACTTGGATATAGTTGTGGATCGACGTAGGTGACAGACCCGCTCCAACCA
>JAJYNF010000019.1 GCA_021786455.1 Acidobacteriota bacterium | reverse complement strand
CCCTGCCGCATTCATGGTTCGAGGAGTGGAAATGAAAAGGCTTTGGGCAGTGACGGTTTGTGTCTTGCTTGTCTCTGTGACCGGCGGGGCTTTCGGTCATCACCACAAACGGCGGAAGGGAGCCGACCCGGAAATATGCGCGCTCAAGACGGTTTACGTAAGAGGGAATTCTGAGTCGGCGGACATCGCTCGGCGGGAAATTGCACAAAGGACTTGGCTTGGGGTTGCGGATGATCCCCAAAAGGCAGATGCGGTATTGGACCTATCGGAGCGGACAACTGAGAAAGACTTTCCAATTCGTACCATGAGGACCACGGTAAGCGGCGAACTGAAGAAAGGGTCAAAGCTACTATGGTCTGACTCCGCATGGTTTGATGAAGGGGTTTTCAATTCCGGCGCGGGGTCTGCGGTGAAGATTCTGCTGTCCCGGCTCAATAAGGCTGCGAACTGTCATTAAGCCTGAGGGCCGGTTAGCGGACTGCGGCATCGGACATCGTTTCGGCGCTATGCGAGTCTCGGCGTCTTGGGGCGTGGTGGGGAAAGCCGCGGCTAGGCGAGGCGGCCATAGAGGCATTCAGGCGAGGGCATCCCTGTCCGGGCATAGGGGGAAAGCGTCAGAGCATCTGGAGAGAACCCGTTAAGGGCGCCCATCGTTTCCATTCGGTGTTCTGATGATACTTGCGCAGGACGAGTTCGACGAAAGAATTCACCGAGCTATAGAGGCCAAAGAACTGCCACAAGACCGCGCCCAGCAAAACGGCGCCGCCACCGACAAACCGGTCTTCATCCAAAACCAGAGTGACTTCGGTTCCTTGGCAGAAACCTCGCCAAGCCTCGGTGCCGACGCGGCGCACGACGCGGCGGCAACTCATTTCCATGATGCCGGCAATTTGCTGTTCGGTGGATTCGCGCTCCGGAACGCCGTAAATGGAGAGCATTTCTTTCAGTGCTTCCAGGCTTTCCGGGCCGCCGGAGAGCGAGAGGTGATTCACCGAAAGATTCGAGACGAGCGCCCAGAGGGTTGCTCCCTCGAGTGGTGGATAGGCGGTGGGGGTCGGCTTGGTCAGACAATAAGCGGAGGCGACCGGCGCGGGTTCTTCCAACTGGAGGGCCGCGCCAGAGGGCAGTTCACGGGCAAGATCGCGATTGGTCGAAAGGGTATGAGCGAAAACGGTCTGGAGCGGCGGCAGGGAAGGATTGAAATTGAGGTCCACGAAGGAGATGAAAGTTTCCGTGCCCGTACCGTTCCCCTGAACAACTGGCTGGCGGCGGGTGAACCAAAAGGCAGTCGGCTCGGTAGCATCCCTCCGGTGGCGAAAGGAAAAGAAAGGCTCCAGGCGCGCTTCCTCTTCCAGAGGATTGGAAGAAGCGGAGACCGACAAGAGGGAATGAATTTCCGTGGTTCTCTCGCGGCGAAGGTCCGGAACCAGGCGATATTCCGGCAGGCGATGGTCCAGGCGAATCGGCTCGGCGGTTTTCTTGAAAAGATTGACGAGCGGCGCGCAACCCAAAGCGAAAGTGTTTCGGTCTATGCTGGCGCCCTCGGGCAAGCGTCGGTTGAGAAGAAACAAAAGGTCCAGAGTGGCGTTCGAGGAGCGGGTATCTATTCCCTGGAGGTCGAAAAAGTGGAATTTCTGAGGAAAGAAAAAATACTCCTGAAGCAGCCGATAGGCGGGGTGAGCGTGAGAGGGATACGGCAAAACGTCTTCCTCAGGGCCAAACCCCACGGGCAGAATGGCCCGGGGCTGGAGAAACGCCGAGTGGTCGCCACTGCCGTTCAGCATCACCACCCCTTCGACATGGCCGAACAGGAGCTCATAAAGGGTGTCCACGGTGGTTGGGCTGCCGAACAGGTAAAACCTCAACCGCTTAAGCGTCAAGTCGTGGAGCGGGGCCCCCGTGGTGGCAAGGCGCAAACGGAGGGTGGCCACCGGGTGGCAGGAGGTAGGAAGCGATTTGAACCAATCCGCCGACAGGTCGGGAGACTCCATAGCCGCCGAAGTTACTTCAAGCGGCCAAAGCGTAACCGGATAACAAGTGCGAAATCGGCAGGTAATCCCCTCGGCGCTTTGCGAAAAAACCGGGGTCTGGCGCTCGAGCGTGAATCCGGTGGTTAATCGTCCTTGCTTGGGGTCCGGCTCGAACTTGGCAATCACCAAAGAAGGCAAAGGATTGGTCAGGTGAGGATAAAGCACGCTGAGCAGGGCCGCGGGAATGTCCGGATAGCGGCTTTCCAGTTGGTGTTGGATGCGGGCGGCGAGGAAAGCAAAGGACTCAATCAGCCGCTCGACGTGAGGGTCGGCGCATCCGTGCTCGGAAAGCTCCAACCGGCCGGCCAGCTTGGGGTAGCGGGCGGCGAACAGACTGCCCACGCGGCGCAAATAATCCAGCTCGGTTTTGTAGTGCCGCAGCAGCGCATCGCCCTCTTCAATTCGCATGAGAAGCAGATGCCTCAGTCCGAAAGCGTGCCGCCCGCTTGTCCGGCGGCCACGCGGGTTAATCGGAAACGAGCACGGCGGCCTCGCCCGTTACGCTTCCGACCGCCAGAGGAAAAGAGACCGGCTCTTTCACCGTGCCGACTTCCAGAATGGCGTCAATCAAGCCCGTCAGCTTTGCCTGGTCGTCTGGGGACGGCTCCAAGCTGACCCGCACTTGGCGAAGTCGGGGCTCAAAGGCTGTAATAGCTCTCAAGAGGATTTCGGCATAACGCAACCGATCCTCAGCGCTCGAGGCGAAACGATGCGAGAAGTCGGGAACGCCGTAATCGAGAACGGTTAACCGCTCGCCGCTCTCAAACGCTTCTGGGCGCGGCGAACGCGTGTTGAGCAGGCAGAACAACTCCCGGCGGACCGACTGGCGCAGGGCGCTTCGGTCCAGCACGCGCAGCGGCCTTGCCTCGTCGGGCGACGCGGGGTCGTCGTCCGTCAGCCGCTCAAACAGCAAGGCCCTGGCGCCGCGCACCGGCTTGGGGCCTGGCGCAGAATCGAGCATCACTCCGCCTTATTGGTTTCAAGACTCCACTTAGCCTGCGTATGACCGGCGTCTCCCACCTTGGGGTTCTGCTGCTTGTAATCCCAGTCAATCTTCGTGTAGTTGAAAGTAATGGTCTCCTGGGGTTTTCCGCCGCCTCCGCCGCCGGCGGAGACGGAGGAGACCAAAGCGTTGGTCATCGTATAGACAAGGTAAGCGTTGACTTTGCCGTTCTCGTTCTGGCCGACAATGATTTTGACCGTCGGGATCACCTTCGCCTGATTGCAGTAGTCAATCAGGGTGCAACTCGATAAGTCGAAATATTTTGTCGCCACGAAGTCCTGATGGTTGGGCTTGCCCGAGGTCCGTTTCTGATTGCTTTGGTCGCCGGTGATTTGCTGCGCGACGCCGTGGCTGAAGGAAAGAATTTCAATTTTGTCCTTAAACCCATCCACCGTACACTCGCCTTTGATGTCGTTCCCGCAATCCAAAATCAATACATCCATGCATCTCCTCCTTCAATCCAGCCCGCTGGGCTGGTTTTCAGATTTTTGGCCGAAGCGCATGAAGGGCGCGATCTCAGGAAGTTCGCGCCCTCGCGCGCGTGTTAAGCCGCGGCTGGCGGCGGAAGCTCGGCGACCAAGCGGATGGAGGTCGTCAGCTCGTCGAGCTGGAAATGGGGCCGGATGAAGACGACGGCCTTGTAGCATCCCGGCTTGCCAGGAATCTCGAAAACGTCCACTCGCGCCTGGCGCAACGGATAAGACGCCTTGACGCTTTGGGGGGCGTTGTCATCGAGCAAGACATAATCGGCAATCCAGGTGTTGAGGTACGTCTCCACGTTAGTCCGGGCCATGAAGCTGCCCACTTTGTCGCGCATCATCACCTTGATGTAATGGGCAAATCGGGAAGCGGCCAGAACGTAAGGAAGCTGGGCGGAGATGCGCGCGTTGGCGTTGGCTTGGGGCGTGTTGTATTTCTTGGGCTTGTTGGTGGTCTGGCCGCCAAAGAAAGCTGCCTGGTCGCTTCCCTTGCGATGGCAAATGGCGATAAAGCCGAGGTCGCTCAACTCTTTTTCGCGGCGGTCGGTGATGGCGATTTCAGTGGGGCATTTCAAGGCCACGTCGCCGTCGTCGCTGTGGAAGGTGTGCGCGGGGAGCCCTTCGAGCAGCCCTCCGCCCTCCACGCCGCGAATGGCCGCGCACCAGCGGTACAAGGCAAAGGCGTTGGTAATGCGTTGCCCCAGGGCGTAGGCGGCGTTGCCCCAGAGGTACTTGGCGTGGTCTTTTCCGTCCACATCCTCGACAAAATTGAATCCTTCCACGGGAACCGTGTCCGGGCCGTAGGGCAAGCGCAGCAAGACGTGGGGCAAAGCCAGCGCCACGTATCTTGAGTCTTCGCTCTCGCGGAAGGAGCGCCACTTGACGAGCTCCGCGGTCTCGAATCCCTTGGCCAAGTCGCGTGGAATACCCAACTCCGTGAAGCTGGACATATCGAAGAGCTTGGGGCTGGCGGCAGAGATAAAGGGCGCATGGGCGGCCGCAGCCAGGTTGGAGATTTTCTCGAGCGTCGCCATATCCTGCGGGTGACGGCCAAATTCGTAGTCGCCAACTAGCAGGCCAAACGGATTGCCGCCGAAGGTTCCGTATTCGTCTTCGTAAGCCCGTTTGAAGAGGACGCTTTGGTCGAACTCCGTAGCTTTTTCCAGGTCGCTGCGGAGCTCATCCTTGGTCGCATTGAGGAGACGGAGCTTGAGCATGGTGCTGGTTTCGGTATTCATGACCAGGTAGTGGAGGCCGCGCCAAGCCGCCTCAACCCGTTGGAATTCCGGGTCGTGCATGATGGCGTTGAGCTGGGAGCTGATGGCTTCGTCAATTTTGGCGATACGCTCCTGGATGCCGGCGACCACCGTGTCCTTGCCCACGGTCATCCCGTGTTCCAGCACCTGAATGGCGTACTCGCCCACTAATTCGCGGGCATAGGGAAGTTGCGATTCGTCGCGCGCCATCTTCCCGTCCCACACGATTTTGTCCAGGACTGCGACGGGTTTGCCCGACCCCGTGGATTCGGCCGCCCCACTGCGGACTTCCTTAGCCATTGTTTTGCCCCCCTTCGCCTGCGGCAGCCGTGATTTGCTTGAGTTCTTCAGGCTTTTGGGCGGCTTCTTTGAGCAGCGAATCGAGATAGTCATTTCCGTCCAGCTTGGCCAAGAGATCGCTCAGATGCTGCCGCGCCTCGTAAAGCTTGCGCAACGCTTCGACTTGCTTGACCACGTTCAGCGGGTTGAAATCGTCAATATGGCGAAAGGTCAGCGCCACGTTCAGTCGATGTATTG
>JAJYNF010000291.1 GCA_021786455.1 Acidobacteriota bacterium | reverse complement strand
TCCGGGAAGGCGGCCACACGGTCGGCGCCGGCAGCGTCACCGAAATCCTGAAATAAGTAATCGGCCGTCGGCTTTCTGAAAAGAGTCGAGGGCATTGCCGAGGACGGGACACGAACGATATGCGCGAAATCATTACACTTGAGTGCGGCGATTGTAAGAATCGCAATTACACCACGACAAAGAACAAGAAGAAGCATCAGGACCGGCTGGAGTTGAAGCGGTTTTGCCCGCACTGCCGCCACCATGCGGCGCACAAAGAGGTCAAGTAAGGGGTGGCGAGAGACAGGCAAAAGATGGCGGCATCCTGGGCGAAAGCCTTTCGTTTATGGCGTAGGGTAAACCGTCCGCTTATGCCTCAGGGTAAGCCCTTCACTTATAGCTCAGGGTAAACCCTTCACTTATGGCTCAGGGTAAACCCTTCACTTATGGCTCAGGGTAAACCCTTCACTTATGGCTCAGGGTAAACCCTTCACTTATGGCTCAGGGTAAAGGGGCGTCAGATTAACGGCTAATCTGCCGGTTTACCGTGAGGCCGCGGGCCCTGCACGCGGTTGAACGGTCGCCAAGAACGGAACATGGCGGAGATTTCTGCTGGCCATCCGTGGTTTTGTTACATGCTGCGCTGTCGGGATGGATCATTTTATGTTGGCATTACCAATGATTTGGAAGACCGGATCAGAGAGCACAATCGAGGTAAGGATTCAGCCTACACAGCGAAGCGGCGCCCCGTATCGCTCGTTTGGAGCGAGCAGCACGCGGACCAGCAGGCGGCGCGTCGGCGGGAGGTTGAAATCAAGGGCTGGAGTCGAAGTAAGAAAATGCAACTTCTGGGCGTGAACCCTGCGCCTTCGGGGGTAAACCCTTCGCCGATAGCTCAGGGTAAACCCTTCGGCTCTGGCTCAGGGTAAACCCTTCGCCGATAGCTCAGGGTAAACCCTTCGCCGATAGCTCAGGGTAAAGGGGCGTCAGATTAACGGCTAATCTGCCGGTCTCCAAAACCGGTCATGGGGGTTCGAATCCCTCCGCCCCTGCCAGGCCAGGTGGGTGCCATTTTCACGTGCCGTCAGGCGCGCCGAGGGCGGAGTCGAAAGCGCAAGTTGTCAGGACACTAAAGGGTGGTTATAATGGTAGAAGAGCTTACGATACAAAAGGGCCTGTGGACACGTCTAAAGGAATACACGGCCGATGTTCGTTTGGAAATGAAGCGGGTGACGTGGCCCGGCAAGCAGGAAATTTACAGCACAACGGTGCTCGTGGTTCTAACGACTTTCTTTTTCGCTGCGCTCTTCTGGATTTATGACCAGATATTCTTCCATCTCATTGGAAAAATTCTGGATTGGGGGAAATCGCTGCATTGAGCGGATTGCCAACAGCGCTTATGGGCAAGAACTGGTACATCATCCATACGTACTCCGGGTTTGAGAAGAAAGTGGCGGAGACGCTCAAGAGCCGCGTGGCGGCGGCGGGGCTGATGGAGCGCTTTGGCGAGATCATGGTCCCGACGGAGGACGTCATTGAGGTTCGCCAGGGCAAGAAGGTCGTCATGCCCAAGCTCTTCTATCCGGGTTATGTGCTCGTGGAGATGGAAATGGACGATGACACGTGGCATCTTGTCCGTTCCACGCCACGGGTTACGGGCTTTGTGGGGTCAGGCCAGAAACCGAGTCCTCTAACGGAGGATGAAGTTAACCGCATTGTCCATAAGGTGGAGGTCGCGGCGGAGAATCCCAAGCCCAGGCTCGAATTCGAGAAGGGGGAAACCATCAAGATTACCGATGGGCCGTTCAAGGATTTCACGGGGGCGGTGGAGGAGATTAATAATGACCGCTCCACCTTGCGGGTGATGGTGACGATCTTCGGCCGCGCCACGCCGGTCGAATTGGATTTTTATCAGGTGGAAAAGGTGTAAGCGGATGGCGAAAAAAATTGCCGCTATGGTAAAACTTCAGATTGCCGCCGGCAAGGCGACGCCTGCGCCGCCCGTCGGACCGGCTCTCGGCCAGCACGGCGTCAACATCATGGAATTTTGTAAGCAATTTAACGCCAAAACCTCGGGCAAAGACCAGGAAGGTCTCATCATCCCGGTTGTTCTTACCGTCTATCAGGACCGGACATTCAGCTTTGTCACCAAAACGCCTCCGGCATCCGTTCTCCTGAAGCGGGCGGCAGGCATCGCTAAAGGCTCGGGCGAGCCTAATAAGACCAAGGTGGGCAAGGTCACGGAAAAACAGATTGCCGAGATTGCCAGGCAGAAACTTCCCGACCTTAATGTGCGAACGCTGGAGGCGGCAATTGCCACGGTCAAAGGGACAGCCCGCAGCATGGGTCTCGAAGTCGAATCGTCTTCCTGAATTTCCGGCGGGTTGAAGGCGCGGAAATACAGCGAGGGCTTGCTTTAGAGTTTTTGGTCTGGAGAGATTCATGGGGAAGAAATACGAAGCAGCGCGCAAACTGGTGGAGAAGCCGGCTTATACGCTTGAGGAAGCCATGCCGATTGTGAAAAAAGCGGCCTACGCCAAGTTTGACGAGACGGTGGAAGTTGCCATCCGGTTGGGCGTCGATCCCAAACATGCCGACCAAATGGTCCGCGGAACCGTCGTACTGCCGAACGGTTTAGGGAAGGCGAGGCGAGTGGTGGCCATTGCTTCCGGCGAGAAGGTGCGTGAGGCGCGCGAGGCGGGAGCCGATGAATCGGGTGGTGAAGATATCGTGCAGAAAATTCAAGCCGGCTGGATGGACTTTGATGCCGTCGTCGCTACGCCCGATATGATGAAGTCGGTGGGACGGCTGGGAAAGGTGCTGGGGCCTCGGGGGATGATGCCGAATCCCAAGACGGGGACCGTCACGCTGGATGTGGCGCGGGCGGTGAAAGAGCTGAAGGCCGGGAAGGTTGAATTTCGCGTGGACAAGACGGGCATTATCCATTGCGCGGTGGGAAAGGCGTCCTTCGAATCAGAAAAGTTGGCGGAAAACGCCCAGGCGTTGATATCGAGCGTGATCAAAGCGAAACCGGCTTCGGCAAAAGGGCGTTACGTGAAGAGCATCGTGGTTTCCTCCACGATGGGCCCCGGCGTGGCCGTGGACGCAACGGCCATGGATGCAGCGTGACCCTGCAGGAGCAAGCCTATGAATCGTGACGAGAAGCGGAAAAAGGTTGACCACCTCCATGAAGCCCTCCAGGAGGCTCGGACTGTGATTTTATCGAGGTTCCAGGGGCTGACGGTGGCCGCGGACAGCGAATTGCGCCGGAAAATCGCAGAAACCGGAGCACGTTACGAAGTTGCCAAAAACACTTTTATCGAACGCGCAGCGGCGGGAACCGCGGTGGCGCCGGTGGCGGGGAACCTGAGCGGCACAACCTCGCTTGCTTACACTTCCTCAGACCCGGTGGCGCTCGCCAAGGTGCTAACCGCTTACGCTAAGGGAAATCCTGCACTGGTCTTTAAGGCGGGAGTAGTTGAGGGGCGCGTGATTTCGATGGAGGATTTTAACGCCCTGGCGTTGTTGCCGTCGCGCGAGCAGCTTCTCGCCAAGTCGCTTTACCTGATTCAGGCGCCGGCCCAGCAACTGGCGTCCTCTCTGGCGGGTGTGGCCCGGAAACTGGTCACAGTCATTCACCAAGCTGTCAAGGAAAACAAGTTTCAAGCATCCACCGGCGACTAGCGTCCTTGCCGAGTAAGGATAGAGAGGGGTGGGTCGTGAGCCGGTCAACCATTGTGAGGAGGAAGAAAAAGCATGTCCGAAGTGATTGACAAGATTGTCGAACAGATCAAGAGCCTTACGCTCCTGGAGGCCGCCGAGCTGGTGAAGAAGCTTGAAGAAGCTCTAGGGGTTTCTGCGGCCGCCATGGTAGCGCCTGTGGCAGTGGCCGGCGCGGGGGGTGCCGCGAGTCCTGGGGGCGCGCCCGCGGCGGAGGAAAAAACAGAGTTCAACGTCATCCTAACGGCCGTCGGGGCGAACAAAATCAACGTCATCAAGGCGGTCCGGGAAGTTACCAGCCTGGGCTTGAAAGAAGCCAAGGACCTGGTGGACGGTGCGCCAAAGCCTATTAAGGAAGGCGTTCCTAAGGACGAGGCGGAAGCCATCCAGAAGAAATTCACCGAAGCTGGGGCGACCGTCGAGATTAAATAGTTTTAGACGCCGAGCAAGCGCGGCGCACAGGCGCCTGAGTGTCTTTTAAGGAGGGTTGGCGGGCCCCTTCGGGCAAGACATCGCAGGTTACCCTTACGGTGTGTTGCGGCTAGCATCCTCCCGCACCGGTGATGCATCTGTTTCTACAGTGGGCGAGATCCTCTGCGTTATCCGACAGGTCCGCGAAAATCCAGGAAGGAGTGTAAGGCATGGCGAACGGCAGCAACGGCCGAATTCCCCGGCGAATGGATTTTTCCAAAATCCCCACGGCGATTGCAATTCCAAATCTCATCGAAGTGCAGCGCCGCTCTTACGAGCGTTTTTTGCAGATGAATCTCCTGCCTTCGGAGCGCGAGGATGTTGGCTTGCAGGCGGTGTTCAACTCGGTTTTCCCGATCAGCGATTTCCGTGAGGTCGCCCAACTGGATTTCGTGGACTATTCGATCGGCAACTGGGAATGCAAGTGCGGCAGCCTGCGGGGCCTGCATCACCTGCGGCGCACGTGCAAGAATTGTGGCTACACGGTCATTACGGACCCTTTTAAGGTCGGCGAGGTTTTGTGCAACAAGTGCGGAACGTTCAACAAGAACGAGGTGGATTTTTGCCACAAATGCGGCGACCCGGTAACTTTGCAGCTCAATTACGACGTGACCGAGTGCCAGGAACGCAGCATGACGTTTACCGCGCCTCTCAAAGTGACCGTCCGTTTGACGCTCTATGAGAAGGAAAACGAATCCGGCCCGCGAACCATCGTGGACATCAAGGAGCAGGAGGTTTATTTCGGCGAAGTCCCCTTGATGACGGAGAACGGCACGTTCGTGATCAACGGCACCGAGCGGGTGATTGTCAGCCAATTACACCGCTCGCCGGGCGTTTTTTTTGAATCGAACGCAGCCAAAACCTATTTCTTAGGCAAGATTATTCCCTACCGCGGGTCGTGGGTCGAGTTCGAGTACGATACCAAGAACGTCTTGTACGTTCGGATTGATCGAAAACGAAAGATTCTCGGCACGGTGTTCCTGCGCGCCCTGGGGCTTAAAAATCACGCCGAGATTCTCCGCACCTTCTACCACGTGAGCCACATAACCATTCAAGACCACAAACTCTTTTCGGATGTATCTGAAAACATGGTGGGAGTTCGGCTAAGCAAGGGCGTCGTTCATCCCCGCTCAGAGGA
>JAJYNF010000159.1 GCA_021786455.1 Acidobacteriota bacterium | reverse complement strand
TCGAACTGCCGCCCTGACTCCCGAATGATTTCCTCCCGCGCGGTGCTAAAAGGCAGGGCTCGGCGATAGGGACGATCGGAGGTCATGGCATCCAAGGTGTCCGCCACGGCAAAAATGCGGGCTCCCAGTGGAATTTCTTCCCCCATCAGCCCCTGCGGATAGCCGGTGCCGTCATAACGCTCCTGATGGGACAGGACAATCTCCGCCGCGGCCGCCAGGAAAGGTATTCGGCTTACCAGCTCGTACCCAATACGGACGTGCGTCTGCATGACAGAGGTCTCTTCCATGGTCAGCTTTCCTTCCTTCAGCAGGATCGAGTCCGGAATGCCGATTTTGCCGATGTCGTGGAGGTACGCTCCGCGCATGATGGTCTTCAACTGTTCGGTATTGCATCCCATGGCGCGGGCGATCTCAAGGCAATAGAGGCTGACGCGCCGAGAATGGCCGGCGGTTTCCGTGTCGCGCAGGTCAAGGGCCGCGCCCAGCGCCTCGAGCGTGTCATCATAGGTTTGCTCAATCCGCCGCATCGCCGCTTTGAGTTGTTGGGTGCGTTGCTCCACCAGGTCTTCGAGCTGACTGCGGTATTTCTCAAGTTCAGTTTGCATCTGTTTCTTCTCTATAGCGCGCCGCACGCTACCGACCACTGCATCCAGGTTAAACGGCTTCACCAGATAATCGTCAGCTCCCTCCTTCATGGCCTCAACGCCCACCCGAACATCGTCTTCGCCCGTGGCCATCAAAAAGGCCGTATAAGGATAATGCTCTGACGCCTCTTGCAGGAGCTCCAGACCGCCCATCTCCGGCATCTTCAGATCGGAAATAATTGCGTCGTACTTCTGATGGGTCAGGCATTCCAACGCCTCCCGGGCGCTTGAGCAACCACGCCAAGAGAAGCCATTGGCTTGTAATTTCTCCCCTAATAATTCCCAAATGGCTGCCTCATCATCTACGAGCAGCACGCGCGGCTTGGAGATTTCCTTTTCCATCTTACTCGGGAGGCAGCCGGCGCCGACGAGTTTGGGTTGCGACGCTGCCTCGACTATTTGTGTTATCGGATGTTTGGTTGATTCGCGTTAGAGGTTTACATGAGCCGAGTGGATTAGAAGGTTCTAACGTTGGAAGAGGATTCGATTACAGATTGGTGCTGGCGCGAGATGGCGCGGCTTGCGGGCGCTACGCGAAAACAAAAACCTCGCGGCCCTCCGCGAGATCACGAGCCGCCGGAGTCACAATCGTGCGAGAGGTAATGTGGATCTTTTGACCCTGCTGAAGGGCACGGCGAACATCCTCCTCGCAGACAAAGTCCATGGGGCGAGGCGATGGCCCGGAGCTCTCTGCTGGCGGAAGCTTGGCCGCGAATGGAGTCGAATCTTCGCCGGCTGAAGCTCCGGGCGCTGAGCATGATGCGCTGTAATGTGTACTCGCAGGGGTGCGCCGGGCACTGAGAAAACGCTCCACCACTTGGGCGATCTGCTCCTGGCTAGGCTCAGCCCCCCCCTGCGTTTTGCCTGACGGCAAGACCGCCTCTGCTGGCGGCGAGAAACTAGCCGTTGCCTGGGTTGACGGGGCGAACGGCAGGGCTCGGCCGACCACCGCCGCCGGCCGATTGATTCCGGTGATGGAACGCCGCTCCCACGCCAGCCTTTTGGTGTTGATCAAATGAAAAGGTGAAAGGTTATCCGAGGTAATGTTGCCTCCCGGAGTTCCGCAGCCGAGCGACATGGAGGGAAACAGCTTGGTTGAATAGCCGATGGAGCCGTGCGGCGCGGGGGTGTTAACCACCAAGCGAAATGCGGGCAGCTCGAGCGCCATCGTTCGCGCCACCTCATCATCCTGGAGGTGAAGGGCGACCGTGTGGCCCATGCCGCCGAATTCGAGCAACTCACGGCACACTGCAAGCCCTTCGCGCCAATCCGTCACCGCGCGCAAGGAGAGCACCGGTGAGAGCTTTTCCGCCGAAAGTGGATATTCGCGCCCGATACCTTCTAATGGCGCGATCAAGGCCCGTTTCCCACTCGGTATTGAAAAACCTGCGGCGCGCGCAATTACTTCCGCCGATTGGCCCACCATTTTGGGGTTGACCCTGGAATTGGGAAGAATCAGGACCCGCGCAACGGCTCGGCCTTGCTCCGGGGTCAAGAAAAATCCACCTTGGCGCTCCGTTTCGGCGCGAACCTGGTCCACAATCGCCTGGTCCACCACCATGTGCTGCTCAGAGGAGCAAATGGTTCCGTTATCAAAGCATTTGCCAAATAGGATGTCCGCAACCGCCTTGGCAACGTTGGCCGAGCTGTGAATGTACGCCGGAACGTTCCCAGGCCCGACGCCCAGCGCCGGCTTGCCCGAACTGTAGGCCGCTCGAACCAGGCTGGCGCCGCCCGTGGCCAGGATGATGGCCGTCTTCGGATGGCGCATCAGCTCTTCGGTGGCCTGGCTCGTGACTAACGTGAGGCAGCCGATTGAGCCTTCTGGCGCTCCAGCCTGTCGCGCCGCCTCGTCCATGACACGGCAACTCTCCGCAATGCACTTGACGGCAGACGGGTGCGGGCTCATCACAATCGGATTCCGGCCTTTGAGCGCAATAAGGGCCTTGAAGATCGCGGTCGAAGTCGGATTGGTGCACGGAATGATCGCTGCAACGACGCCGGCTGGGGCGGCGATTTCGACAATTCCATTTTCCGCGTCTTCACGGATGATGCCAGCGGTCTTCAATGGTTTAATGGCGTCATAAACGTCGCGCGCGCCGAAAAGGTTTTTTTTCACCTTGTCCGCGACCACGCCGTAGGTGGTTTCCTCAACGGCCAGGCGGGCCAGCGGCTCCGCGCTCCGCTCGGCAGCGCGGGCCATGGCGGCTACAATAGCGTCGGTTTGTTGCTGGGAAAAAGTAGCCAGGACTTTAGCGGCCGAAGCGGCGCTTTCAAGCAGCCGCCGAACCTGCTGGATGGATTCGAGGTCGCGGTCCATAGGCCAGTGACGAGTGACAAGGACAACCGCGGGTGAGCAGGTTCATCCACTCGCCGGGACGCCAGCCACTCGCCGCTTCTTAGCTCGGACTACTTCTTGCCGCCTGGCAGGATTTTCTCCGCCTCTTCGTGCGGGCGCGGAATAACGTGAACGCTGACCAACTCTCCAACCCGGCGGGCCGCGGCGGCGCCGGCGTCGGTGGCGGCTTTGACCGCTCCCACATCGCCCCGAACCATCACCGTAACATAGCCCGCGCCAATGTACTCCTTGCCGATCAAGACCACGTTGGCAGCCTTGACCATGGCGTCCGCTGCTTCAATGGCGGCTACCAGGCCGCGCGTTTCAATCATTCCCAAGGCTTCCAGATTCATGTGCGGTCTCCTCGCTCGCATTCGTGCGCCGTTGAAGCTAGCACGATTGCCCCCTCATCTGCAAGCTTATGGCGGCCATCACGGCAGATTAAGGGCATCCGTGGGGGCCGGCCAATTGTCTCACTTGATTCAATGAGGATAGCATGAAGTTTGCCACAAGCCGCGCTCCGCTTACCAACTCCCGGGCTTCATCGGTGAGCAGCAGGGCGTTTGGACCGGATGCGGTCCCATCAGCTCGATGCGTGTGCCCGCCGAGGTGTAGAGATTAAGTTGCCATTTGCCGTCCCGGCCAATTTGTGGTTTCTGAGTGGGTTTCCAGCCCCGAGCCACGAGGGTTCGGTAGGCGGCCTGCATATGAAGGACGCCGATCGAGAAATGGTTTAGCACGCCTCGCTGCCCTAGCGAAGGCTGCTCCGGCGCCCGCAACATGTATTCCAGCCAATCGGGGCCGTTTGGAGTGCGGCGGTCAAACCAATCTACCAGCCCCAAATGCATCCCGCCGTACCAGAGCTCCGGGAAATGGAGCGCATCTTGATAAAACCGGTCTTCCGCCGCCTTGCTCCGTACCTGGTAGCCGGTGTGGATGAGAACATCGCCAATCCTGCGGCTCGAGAGCAGCTTTCCGCGCAACTTACCAGTGAGGGAATCGGGCAAGTACTGAACAAACTGAATGCCCCGCCCTTCGGGGTCCCGAACCACAAATCCTAAATTGCCATCGGCTAAGCGGTGAACGGGCCCTGGACGAAAGCCGAAGGCGGCCAGATGCGCCTGCAATGCACGCGCGTTGGTCGTCTGAAAGGCGAGCGTAAGATACCGTGCCTCGGAGGAACTCGACCATCCCGGCGAAACCTCAAGGTATTGGTAATCGTTGACTTTATAATACGTCACAGGCTCGTCTTCGCCCGCGCGCAGGGTAAAGGCTTTGTCCAAACCAAGTAAACGGCCAAATACAAACTGCGTCGCGCGCGCGGAGCGGTCTCGCAGATGAACATCCGCGATCCTGGTGATCTGATAGTGGTCAGAAGGCATCGGCGCGGCCCCCGCTGGAAATGAAATGCCCACGATGAAAGCGCCCAACGCAATTGAACGAGTCAGTCGCCGCATGCCCTGCTTAACTAAATTCTTCTGCACGGCGCGCCCCCTGGCTTCCAAATAATCTGGCCGCGCCGGATGGTTGCCTTGGCTTCCGCCCGAACACCCGCCGCGGCTTTACGGCAAACCTCTGAGTCAACGGCTGCTATTATAACCGCGTTCGCTTGCCTTTCTCATCTGAGCTGTCAAGTTCAATGGCGGAACACCTCATCGCCGTGACTTCGCGCGATGCGTCTCGCATGGGTCGTGCGGCGTAAATGTTTGCCGGGGAATCTCGAGCGTTGCCGGGTCTAGGTAAACGCCGTCCACGCCCTAGATGTCAGCAACGCCAAACTCTTGGAAGATGGACAGCCAAACCCCCGTGCCGCATCCCACGTCAATCGCGGAGCGCGGGCCGATCATTTCCACGACCCGAGGGACAATTTGCTTGGCCGATCTGCGTGAGGGCTCGCGGATTTCGGCGAAGAATCGCTTGGCGTATGTCTTCATAGGCTTCGCCCTGAACGATCCCCATCCGTTCCCCACCACGGCCGGCCGGGTTATAAGGGGCGGACAAAGGTTGCCAGGGAACCGCAATTCACTTGGCTTTATATCAAGGCCCTTTGCCTCCCCTTCTATTTTGAGTTATTATTTTTGGCAGGATACCAATCAACGGACGATAGATAGGATGAGCTTTCTGAGGATGTTTCAAAAAATCGACCGCTCCCGCTGGTACGTATGCCACACCTGCTTGGGAAACACGAGCCACTGCGCCGAGAAGTCCATTTTTTATATGGAAGCAGCTCCGGTGAACGTGATGGGGCGGCTCGTCATGCCTTGCCCGCGCTGCAACGACACGAACACGCGCTCGTTTCAGCAAATGAAAGAAGAAGGCTCAGACGCTGCCCTCTGGGGTCTGGAGCGGAT
>JAJYNF010000220.1 GCA_021786455.1 Acidobacteriota bacterium | reverse complement strand
CCGTGCTCGGTGCCGCGCCCGGCCATAATCTCCAGGTAGCTGGAGCGGGAAATCACGTCGCGGGTGGCCCGCTCCATGCGCTCGGGGTCGTAGCGCGACATGAAACGTTCGCCTCGACCGTTGAACAGCCGCGCTCCCGCACCCCTCAGTCCCTCTTCTAGCAGCCCTCCTGTGGCAATGGATTTTCCTACCAGCAGGCCGGTAGGATGGAACTGCACCATCTCCATGTCCACAAAATGTGCCCCGGCGCGCCACGCCATGGCCATGCCGTCGCCGGACTTTTCCAGCGAGGGGGAAGAGATCTTGTACATGGTCGCTCCGCCGCCGGTGGCGATCAGGATCGCCCGGGAGCGCACGACGATGAATTGCCCGCTGCGGATGTTGAGAATCAGCGCACCCACCACCCGGCCGTCGCGAGTCAGCAGATCCAGGCCGCGCGTTTCCTCCAGAACCCGGATGTCTTCCTCCAGGATGTAGTCGCGCAGATTGGTCATGATCTCAATGCCGGTCAAATCGCCCTTGTGGACGGTGCGGTCGAACGATTGCCCGGCGAAAGGTTTCTGGTGGATGGTGCCGTCGTCGTTGCGGTCAAACATGCATCCCAGCCGGTTTTCGAGTTCGATGATTCGCTTGGGCGCATCCTCCACGAGTGTCCAGGCCAACTCCTGGTCGTTCAGATAAGCGCCGCCCTTCAGCGTGTCGTGGAAGTGTTTTTCCAGGGAATCCGCGGGGTTGAGAACGGCGTTGTACCCTCCCTGCACCATGCGCGTGCAGCCGCTCTGTCCCAATAGTCCCTTGACCACCACCACGATCTTCAGGCGAGGATCCCGCACGTGGGCGTGCACCGCTGCCAGCAGACCCGCCCCGCCGGCGCCAAAGATCAAGATATCGGTCTCCAGATGCTCAAAGTTCATAAGCGGCTAAAGGCCCGGATCCCCCACCACGCCCAGACGGCACCGACCACAACCAGCACCATGGTCAGGACGGCCACTCCCCGCTTCTCCAGACGGCCATAATCCAGAATGATGTTGCGAAGTCCATTCAGCCCGTGGTACAGGGCAATGATCAAAAAGGCGATGTCAATCGCCTGCCAAGCGGGGTTGGAGATGCGCGCCTGGATCACCTGGTAAGTCAAGTGTCCGTGCCGGAGCGGCGCACTCATGAAATGCTCGACCCAGAAATGCGCCACCAGCAGCACAAGCAGCAAGCCGCCTGTGACCCTTTGCAGGTACCATTCCCAGGCGCTTCGAAACATGTTCAGACCCTCAGCACCGCGAACAGGAACATGGGAATTGCCCCGGCCAGAAAGACCAGCAGCCCGATTCCAACGGCCACGTACCAGAACAGGTGCCTTTGTTTTTCGACTCCGATCCCCAAGTCCACCAGCGTAATTCTGACGCCGTTGAAGGCGTGCAAGACCACGGTGCCGAGCAGCGCGATTTCCAGCAGCTTGAACAGCGGACTATTGAAGGTGCCCACAGCCTGATCGAAGGCGACGGGGCCCTGGCTGAGCTTGCTGATGGTTTCGACGTGCAGGAAGAGATAGAACAGCAGGAGCAACCCGGTCACGCGCTGGATCAACCAGGCGACCATGCCGCTGAATTGCCAGCGATATTTTCGGACCGCTTCGCGCAAGTAGAGCTTCACGGCTTTAACAACCTCCCGGGCCAGAACAGCGCCCGCTTGATGCGTACTATCGAATCCGTCAAATCGATATGGCGCGGGCAAACGGCTGTGCAATTGAACTGCGTATGGCAGCGCCAGACGCCGTCCAGGCTTCGATCGAGAACTTTCACGCGCTCTTCCCGCGCCGCATCTCGAGGGTCGAGGACGCGCAAAAAAGCCTTGTTAATCGCCGCCGGCCCCAGGTAATGGTCGTTCATCCCAACGATGGAGCAGGCGGCGAAGCAGGCGCCGCAGGTGATGCAATCCCGTTTGGTGGGCGTCAGGCGGCGGTACTTGGAATCCTTGGGAATCCGCGCCAGGTCCCTCGCCTCGGGCTTCCGCGGGCGGAACGCCGGCTTCGCCCTTCGCCACTGCTCGAAGAAGGGTTGGAGCGAAACGGCTACATCCTTGACGATGGGATAATGAGGCAGCGGCTCGATGGTGAGGACGTCGCACTCCAGACTTCGGACCAGGGTCGAGCACGCCAAGCGCGGCACACGGTTTACATAGACGGCGCAGGTGCCGCACATTCCCACGCGGCAGGAGCAGCGGAAGCCCAGCGAGCTGTCCTGCTCCCGCTGCACGCGGAATAAGGCGTCGAGCACGCTCATCCGTTCTTCCAACTGGACTCGATACTCGTCGAAGGCTTTGCCGTTGCGCGCTGGGTGACGCGAGACCCGAAGTGTTATGTTCAATTCCACGAACATCTAACCCGCGAATAGAACTTAAGTTTACGCAGGCACCCTGCCGCTGTCAACCAGCAGAATGAGAAATTGACCTCTGAGCAACCCCAGAATGGACCGTGGATTCCGTATTGATCCTCAGACATATCACCACCCCCGTGCAGCGCCTTACAATACTTTTGAAGGCCGGATTATACTCACCGGAGCTCGCATTCTTACTAAGAGCGTATCCGTAAATAAGAATCGTCTGACGCCAGCAGATCATGGCTGCGGCCAAGGTCAATAGCGCCCCGTAGCCGTCCTCCGCCTTTTCAAAACTCACCAGGAGCTTGCGGAAGCGATTCAGCCAAGAGTGGGTTCGCTCCACCACCCAGCGACGAGCCCGGTAGCCAGGCCGAGTTTTCTTCGCCTCCGCTGAATGTCTGACGCAAAAAGGATCCCGATGAAATTGCTTCTATAGAGTCGACCATCCGGTTGGTGGAACAGGGTTGCGCGGCGGCATACAATATTGTGAAACCCGGCAGAATGGAGTGGGAGGTGTACAACGAGTTCTACGCCGCGGTTGTCAAGCAAGCGGGCAGCTCAGTACCCTTTCGCGGCGATTTTGCGTGCGGCACGCGCGCCTTATCCGACGGCGGGGCCCCCACTCGGCGCCCGATCACTGCCGGTGACTTTTTCATCTTGGACATTTTCCCATGTTACGAGGGTTGCCACGCGGACCTTTGCCGGACTTTCGCTGCTTCATCTATTTCCGAGTCGGAAGCAAGGGCCTGGGAAACTGTTCGTGACGCCTTGGCGCTGGCAGAATCCCTAATCCGACCCGGAGCCAAAGCCTCGACAATTTGGCGGGAGCTCCGTCAATTCCTGGACGGGTTCGAAGCCGCGCGAGGCTCATTTAGACATCACGCCGGACACGGCATTGGCCTGGACGGCCAGGAATTTCCCTGGTTAATTTCAGGAAGCGATCAAACCTTGCGAGCCGGAGAGGTACTTGCCCTTGAGCCTGCACTCTACGGCGAAAGTCTTAAGGGCGGCATCCGCCTTGAGGACAATTACGTAGTAACTGAGACAGGAGTGAAGAAGCTCAGTACGTTCCCGTTGGAAATAAAGCTCTGATAGTCCTCTGAGGCGCGGTAGAAGCGACAGTTAACCCCCCGTCCCTTTGAAGTTCGCCGAGTTATTGGCCCCAGAAAATCTCTTCCACCGACCCCAATCCTCACTCATGACTCAGCCGCAATCGAGGGGCTACCGGGATTGCGAGGCAATTTGAGCCTGTCGAGAGTGGTGAGGATCTCATTATTCAGGAATTGAATGTGCTCAAGATCGTGATGATCAAGTTCGAGCTTCGCTTCCCTGACAACCGGCGTCTTCATGATTCCCCGAGCCCAAAGGAGAGCCTTTTCAGTGCGATGAAGTAATTCGACATTTTGCAAGCTGAAGGTGATCTGAGGCAAGACAGAACGGAAGATCTCGTACGCCTCGCCCTTAGATCCTTGCTCGGTCAATCGGAATACATAGGCAAGGATATCTGCCACACCCAGACTGGGCATGACTCCACATATCCCTGCCGGGATTAGCTCGAGCATGTACATTCCTCCCCAGCCTTCCAATACCCCAACTTCGCCTGCCGTTCTATCGAGGATTGCTTGCACTTTGAATGCCATCAAGGGTTCCTCAAGCTTTACGTAGCGAAAATGCGGGTGAGTTTTGTGCAAGTTAGCGATGAATTGAGGGTTCAAGGTTGGGCCGCCGGGGTTGAAGTCTTGAATGACCAGAGGGATGTCAATCGCGTTCAGGATTTGATCGAAGTAACGGAAAATGTCGCGGTCCCTTAGAGGAAAAAGACGCGGCGTGGAAACAGAAACTGCGTCCACTCCCGACCGTTGTGCATTAAGCGCGGCTTCCCTTGCCAGCTTCGCTGAAAGGGCATTCACCTGTCCGACCACCAGGATTCGTCCAGCCACCTGCTCAACCGCTTCCGCAATGGTGCGGCGCCTTTCTTCTTCGGTGAGCTTATAGAACTCGCTTGCGTATGCGGGAAGGCATAAGCCGCACGCTCCACTGGCACATGCAAATTCCACCAGAGCGCGCAGGTTTTCCCAGTCTACTTCCTCGTCCTTCCTAAAAGGGGTCGGGATTATCGGTACGATCCCTCGAATTTGCAAAGGAGCGCGCGCCTTCTTACCTCCGTGCTCTGTCATTTGAACGCCCTGCCCCAGCAGGATTTAGGGGTTCAACCTTCAGGTTCCTACCCCTTCGACATTGTGACCAACGGAAGTTGATTTCACGTCCGCTCCACGTCCATCAGTGTGCTTATGTACGCATCGAGGTGCGATGGCCAAGTTCATATTACATCTTGGGCTGTGTTTTCTCCAGGTGAGCCTCACTGGGCACACGGGCAATGACGTCGATTTCCACTCGCATGCCCTCACCCAACCCGGACTGGACCGTGGTTCGTGCGGGCCGAACGCCTGGGAAAAACTCGGCGTAAGTTGAATCGAAGCGATCAAAATCACGAATGTCTTTCAGATGGCACGTTGATTTAACGACGTCAGCAAAAGTACAACCCGCAACCTCAAGGACCTTTCCAACGTGACTGAGGGTCAATCGTGTCTGCTCCTCAATCGTACCGGCTACCACCTTACCCGTCGTCAAGTCGATTGGCCCTTGGCCGCTCACGTAAAGCCATCCGTCAATCAGCACAGCCGCTGAGTAGGCGCCTGTCGAAACCTTCTTGTCCGGATGCTTGATCTCGACCTTTGCCATAAATAGACTCTCCTCCTATGATTCCGGTGAATTTTGGTAGCGCGCTCATCCGTCCAACGAAGCCCGAACATTTAAGACGCCATTGGCGAGCCGGATACTTATTCGTTGACGTGTCCTGGTTCAGCCGGAAATGGAATGTTGCCGAATTTGAGTAGCTAGTAAATTTCGCCGCTACGCGGCGTGAGTTTTCAAGGCATGAGGGTCTATCGTTCGATGAGGTCTTGG
>JAJYNF010000315.1 GCA_021786455.1 Acidobacteriota bacterium | reverse complement strand
CACCTATCCCCTTGCTTTCGAAGGGAAAGAGGCGATGCAGGTGCTAGCGGAGGATGTAACCGAGCGTAAGCGTCTCGAGCAAGAACTGATTCAGGCCAAGAAGATGGAGGGCATTGGGCGGCTGGCCGCCGGGATCGCCCACGACTTCAATAACCTTTTGACCGTGGTGGAAGGTCGAAGCGCCCTGCTGCGAGACCAGCTGGAAGCGGGTAGCCCGCTGCGCCATTCCGTGGACGAGGTTTTGAAGGCCGCAGAGCGCGCGGCCGAATTAACGCGCCAACTCCTCGCCTTTAGCCGCCAGCAGGTTCTCCAACCTCGCGTCGTCAACTTAAACTCGATTGTCATGGAGATGGGTAAGCTCTTGCGCTCACTGATCGGGGAAAATATCGAGTTGGTGACACGCTGCGCAAAGGATTTGGGCCGTATCAAAGCGGATCCGTCCCAACTCGGGCAGATCATTATGAATTTGGCCGTCAATGCCCGAGATGCCATGTCCACGGGCGGAAGGCTGACGATTGAAACGGCTAACGCGCATCTTGACTCAGCATATGCCGAAACTCGGTACCAGCTTACTCCCGGGCCTTATGTCCTCTTAGCCGTGAGCGACAACGGCATGGGCATGGATGAAAAAACCAGGTCGCGCGTCTTTGAACCTTTCTTCACCACCAAGGTGCAAGGCAAAGGCACCGGGCTCGGACTAGCCACGGTCTATGGCATTGTGAAGCAAAGCGGCGGTTACATCTGGGTTTACAGTGAACCGGGCAAAGGCACGACCTTCAAGGCCTATTTCCCGCGGATTGCCGAGCCCATGCCTTCGGCGGCGACACCAATGAACCCAGCGCGCGCGCTGAGGCGGGGGACGGAAACCATTTTGGTAGCCGAAGATGAAGCATCCCTTCGTGCCATGATTGTTGATATTCTCCAGTCCTGCGGCTACGAAGTGCTCGAAGCTCCGGATGGGCTGAGCGCGCTAAAAACCGCCGAGGGCTCTCGGCAGCCTATCCATCTCTTGTTAACAGACCTGGTGATGCCGGGCCTTGGCGGGCGGGAGTTGGCGGACCGGTTGTCGGCGGTTCATCCCAAATTGAAGACCCTCTATATCTCCGGCTACACCGACGACGTGGCCTTCCGGCACGGAGCGTTTGGCGTGAGGGCAGCGTTTCTGCAGAAGCCTTTTTCTCCGGAGGGGCTCAGCCACAAGGTTCGGGAACTGCTAGACGCCCACCTCGCGCCTTAAGTTTCAGCTTCCCGCTGCAACGGCCACCTATCAGGCGCGGCCAGCATCATGCGGCGGCTACGCACGAATCTTCAGCGGGATATACCTCCGACGGGATAGCATCAGAGCCATTGCGGGATACGCACACGACACGACCATCCTGTTTGAGGATGGGGTTGCGCGCCATAAAAGTGGTGATCATGGGGATGGCGCGGTTTGACAAAACGTCACCGAGTCGGCTAAACTGCGCTGTTTAATAACAGGGTGATCGAGCCCCAGTGTAACCCTGCTGCGGGTGGTAAGGAGAAACCACAATCCCGCCCGCCCTTGCGCTTACCCCATTTCTGGGCAGGTTCTGTTTCGAACCGTGTATTTTTCGAGAAAGGGAAAACCGCGAATGGCAGGAATTCTCAAGGAAAGACTTTTTACCCCAGGCCCCACGCCCCTATTGATGGAGGCGCAAGCCCGAACGCTGACGGCAACGCTCCACCATCGCACGGAATCCTTTCGGCAACTGATGCGGGAGACCAGCGGGCACCTGAAGTACTTCTACAACACCCAAAATGACGTGCTGATTTTCTCTTCCTCGGGCACCGGCGCGATGGAGGGCGCGATCAGCAATTTGGTCTCGCCGGGAGAGCGAATCCTGGTGGGCACGGCGGGAAAATTCGGCGAGCGATGGCTGGAATTGGCGCGAAGCTACGGCCTCGAGGCCGTCAAAATCGAGACGGCCTATGGGCACCCTCTGCCCATCGAGGAATTCGATCGGCGGCTTCGGTCGGAGGGTTCTTTCCGCGCGGTTTTTATTCAGGCGACGGAGAGCTCGACCGGCGTCAGCCACGATGTGGAAGCTTTGGGCAAGCTGGTTCAAAACTATCCCGAGACGGTTCTCGTGGTGGATGCAATCACCGGCTTGGGCACGACGGCGCTCGAACCGGACAGCTGGGGACTGGATGTGGTCATTGGCGGCTCGCAGAAAGCGCTGATGATCCCTCCGGGCCTGGCTTTTGCCAGCGTCAGCGAGAAGGCATGGAACCTGATCGAGAAATCGAAGTCGCCCCGTTACTACTTTGATTTCGCCAAGGAGCGCAAGAACCAAGCCAAAGGAGAAACCAGTTACACGCCCGCGACCACGCTGGTGGTTAGCCTGCACGCGGCGCTCGAATACATTCGGCAGGTGGGAAGAGAAAATCTGATCGAGAACGCGGCGACTCTCGCCCTGGCGACGCGCGAAGCCGCGCGGGCGCTGGAGCTCAAGCTTTTCGCGCAAAGCTCGCCGGCCAACGCTTTAACGGCCATTTCGGCGCCGGAAGGTCTCGATTCCGGCGCGATCGTCAAGGAAATGCGTCAGCGGTTTGGGATCATCATCGCCAACGGCCAAGGGACGATGAAGGGCAAAATTTTTCGACTGGCGCACCTCGGATACTACGATATGCCAGACCTGTTTGCCGCGCTGGCGGCCTTGGAAATCACGCTCAACAAGGCCGGACACCGCTGCGAGCTGGGAGCGGGCGTCCGTGCCGCCCAGGATGTTTACCTGAAGCGGCGCGGTTAGCTGGTTTCCGCCCAGGATCCTGGCATGTCGAAGGCGCGCCGTCGGAGGATCCCACAGAATCTATAGAGCGCGCCATGAGTTCTTGCGCATCCTAGTGTGGTGGGGATCTCTGACCGCCGGTCGGCGATGAGGAGATCGCCGCTACAATTTATGTCACTCTCTGAAGCGTGGCGCGTCTCAAATTGCTTGCCCATGCAGCATTCGCGGCACGGCCATCTTGGCCATGTTCTAACATGGGCGGGGAGCCCGCGCCGCAGCGCGGCCGTGTAAACAAGCGTCAGACGCGCCCCGGGGAGAGGCATTCCAATTGTTGCCCGCGCGACAGGCTCGCAAGCTGACACAGACTCTTGAGCCGGATAAAATTATAAGGAGCTGAACCGGAGAGCGGAGCTTACGCCTCGAATCCCTGAGATGAAAATACTCATTGCTGATAACATTTCTGAAAAAGCCGCGAAGATCTTGCAGGCGGAAAATAGCTGGCAAGTCGTCAATCTGCCGAAGGAAAAAAATCGCTCGCTCATCGAGGAAATCCGAGATGCCGAGGCCCTGGTCGTGCGCAGCGCGACGAAAGTGACTGCCGAGCTGCTGGAGCGCGCGCCCAAACTGCGGGCGGTGGGCCGAGCGGGCGTGGGCGTGGATAACGTGGACATGGACGCCGCCACGCGGCACGGCATTGTGGTCATGAATACGCCCGGCGGTAATGCCGCCAGCGTAGCCGAGCAGACGCTGGGATTTATGGTGTGCCTGGCGCGTCACATTCCGCAAGCAGACGCATCGGTGAAGGTAGGCAAGTGGGAGAAGAAGAAGCTCACGGGCAGCGAATTGCGCGGCAAAACGCTCGGCCTCATCGGTTTTGGGCGCGTTGGCAGCGAGGTCGCGCGCCTCGCGCGAGCATTTGAGATGCAGGTGATTGCCTACGATCCCTACGTCGGCTCGCGGCTGGCGACGGAACAGGGCATGAAACTGGTTAGCCTGACGGACGTTTTGGCGGAAAGCGACTACTTGAGCCTTCACTGCTCACTTACACCTGAAACCAACCATTTGCTCAATGCCGAACGGCTGGCCCTTACTCGACGGGGCATCCGAATCATTAACTGCGCGCGTGGCGAATTGATTGATGAAAAGGCCCTTCTGGCAGCCATTGAGAGTGGTCAGGTGGCGGGCGCCGCCTTGGACGTATTCGAAGTTGAGCCGCCGAAAGACTCGGCACTGGTTCGTCATCCCAGCGTCATCGCCACGCCCCACATTGCCGGCTCGACCGAGGAAGCCCAGGAGATCGTCGGCATCGCCATTGCCGAACAAGTCCGCGATTTCCTCAAGTACGGCACGCCACGCAATGCCGTCAATTTGCCGGCTGTAACGGCTGAGGAATTTCAGAAGCTCCAGCCCTACCTCGAATTGGGAGAAAAACTCGGGTCATTTTTGGCCCAGGTGGCGGGCGAGCGAATTGAGGAGGTGCGTATTAGCTATGACGGGGGATTGGCGAAGGTCAACACGCACTTGGTTCGCAATGCCGTGCTAAAAGGGATTTTGAACCAGGTCGTCTCCGAAGAGGCCAACCTGGTAAATGCGGGGACCTTGGCTCAAGAGCGCGGCATCGAGGTCGTGGAACTGCGGAGCGCGCGGCGGGCGACTTTCTCCAATTCCCTAGGAATCGCGGTCAAGCTCGAATCGGGTACCGCCTCGGTGCTCGGCATGGTGGGACCGCGCGGCACCCTGAGAATTTTGGGAATCACCGACGTGGATATCGAGGCGCCGCTCAAGGGAACCATGCTTTTCATTCGTAATCAGGACGTGCCTGGAGTGATTGGCCGAGTGGGAACGTTACTCGGAGAGCACCAGGTCAATATTGCTAATTTCGCCTTGGGGCGCGACCGTCAGGCCGGTGAAGCTATCGGCCTCGTCAACGTGGACACGCCTGTCCCCTCTTCCGCGTTGGACCAATTGCGTGCTGTTCCTGCCATTCGAACCGCCAAACTGATCACCCTTGCTTCCTGAGCGCCCGACCGCTCGGAAGCAGCCTCAGGGACCGGCCGGCGAGAGCTCATAATGATGAGCGATCGGTTGAGCAGCCTCGTGCGCTTGGGCAATCAGCGCGTTTTGCTGCCGATTGAGAGCGCCGAGAAGCTTCGCAACGGCCGGCGAGACTCCAGGTGATGAGTCATGCTGGAGGGGCACCTGGACCGCGCGCCATCCGTAAAAGCGCACATCCACGCGATGCCAGACGAGGGTGAGAACTTTGTCGGCCTGCTCCGTCATGGGGGTGTCGTAGCGCGCCAGGTTGACGCCTTGCGCAAGCTGAGCCTGGGAGAAGGTTCCGACCGGCTGGCCGTCAATTTTGAGCTGATAGTTCGAGCCGCTCAGGCCGGTAACGCGGAGTTTTTCGGAATCGAGCGCCGCGTACATATGGGTGAGTTTGGTAACCAGCGCCGCGACAGGATTAACGGTGTTCGATTCGAGCGGAGGCAGCGGCCAAAAAATTTGCTCGTTTTTGCCCCACGGGTCGGGAGGAAACTGAGGCCAGTGAGTCGAATGGAGAGTCATGATCGGATATGGAAGCGCGCGGTCCATCT
>JAJYNF010000218.1 GCA_021786455.1 Acidobacteriota bacterium | reverse complement strand
ATTCGCGTTCCACTTCATCCTGTTTCACCATGCCTCGCCTACCGGCAGCAGGTGTTGCGCCTGTCGCCGGGTCCAAGGCGCAGCGAAACCAGCGATCGCCCACGAATACCGCCGCTTTCCCGTCTCGGTGAGCGTAACGAATGATTCTGGATAAAGTCAGCGGGTCAATGGCCTGATCCGCGTCGCACTTCGGCCGCTTAGCCCCGGCGCAGCCGCTAAAAACTTCGATGATCAACCCGTCAGCTCCGACTTCGATGGCGGCGCGGCTGGCTTGCTCCACCATAGAAGCAACGCCGGTGGCGTGGCTGGGGTCCACAATCACGGGCAAAAATGTCTCCTCGTGGATTGCGGGAATTACATTCAGATCGAGCGTGTAGCGAGAATATTCGTAGGAGGGGTACGCCTTGATGCCGCGCTCGCAAAGGACAATGTTCAAGTTCCCTTCGTTGGCAATATACTCGGCGGCTCCCAGCCATTCGACCAAGCTGGCCGCCATTCCGCGTTTGAGCAGAATCGGCTTGCCCGATCGCCCTGCTTCGACGAGGAGGGGGAAATTTTGCATGTTGCGAGACCCGATTTGGAGCATGTCGGCGTATTGCGCCACCGTTTCGACCAGCCGCACGTCCATCACTTCCGTGACGACGGGCAGGCCGGTCTCTCTGGCTGCCGCCTGAAGAATCTTCAAGCCTTCCAGCCCCAATCCTTGGAAGTCGTGCGGCGACGTGCGAGGTTTATAGGCTCCGCCGCGCAACATATCTGCTCCGGTGGCCTTGACGCTACGGGCGATTTCGAGCGTCTGCTCTTCGCTTTCCACGGCGCACGGGCCGGCGATCACAACAGAAGTCTCATCGCCAAAGCGAACTCCACCCACCTCGACCACAAAGGGCGCGCCATTCAGAAAGTCCAGATGGGTTTCCCGGCTCACCAGCGGACAAATTCGCGGGAGATCATGGACCTCGACTTTGCCAGCGATTTTCATAGCCGCTGCCCCAACCGTTTTTTCGAACATCACTCCGGCTCGCGATTCTTCCTTCAACCGCCAAAGCCGGTCGCCTCAGACGTGCTCCCTCGAGTCTCGAAAATCGCCATCGCTTCTATCTCAACCAGTAGATCAGGACGGCACAAAATGGCCTGGATGCCCGTGGAAGCCGGCAGCGGGTCCAAGCCCTGTCTTCTGAAGAACTCCGTGCGAATTTCGTTGAAGGTGGCGTAGTCCCGCTCGATATCTCGCAAGTAGCATGTCGTTCGAACGATGTCTTTCCATGTAGCGCCCTCGGCTTCGAGCAGAGCGGTAATGTTCTGGTAAGTCCGCCAGGTCTGGGCTTGGAAATCTCCCGGATAGAGCGTCTCGCCATTAGGGCCCACGCTCGCGGTGCCGGAGATCAGAAGAATGGTTATCCCTCTAATATCCAACCTCAGCCCTCGTGAAAAGGACGAAGGACGCGCGTAGCAAAAAGCTTCATTCAATGCTTGAGGCGCGGAAATGGTTTTTTTCTCGACGGGCGCTCGACCTACATCCTGCGCCGCGTTTATTTCAACGTCCGTTTGTGAATGAATCATAAAGTTTCTTCTCCTGTTGAGGTTCCACAATGCCGTGGCTCAAGCCCTGCGCTGTGGCAACCCAGATATCCTTTCCCTGAAAAGCAACGTTAAGGATGTAGTTATGCGCTAGCGAGGTCGGAGTTTCGATTTTGCGCTTCTTGCCGTCCGGCCAGCTCATAATGATTTCGCCCGGACCATCCTTCACGGCCTTCGCAGCGTCCAGAGCGCGCCAATTCACTGGCCGGTAGGTCACCCAGATTTTGGTCTTGTAATCGAACTCGCTCAGACCCTTTTGCGTGCACGCCCAAACCTCGCTGCCACGCGATTGGACGGCGCTGATGAAATTCGAAGCGAGTCCGCTGTCCTTGGTCAAATAATTGTGCCAGTTCCGACCGTCAAAGCCGCTCAGCCCGAAGTAGGTTGAGGCCCAAAACATATGCAGCTCAGGGTTATAGGCGATGCCGCTCACGATGTTGTGAATGAGACCTTCATTGCGGTACAGAACGATCTCCATGGAATGGTCTGGATCGGTGTAAGGCTTCCAATAATGTCCGGCGAGGTCATAGACGAGCACGCCGCCTCCCCACGCGGCCACGTAAACTTTCTTCTTGGTGACCGCGATGCCATAACACCAAGGTTCGTTGAAAGGAGCGTTGGTTTCATTCCAAATGGACCAGTCGCCGCTGTAGGTATCGAAGCGATTGACGCCTGCGGCCGTCGCTACCCAAACGTATCGGCCTTGAACTGCAACCCCGTAAACAAGATCGTTGGCCAAGCCACTCGACAAATTTGTGTAGTTCTTAAAGCGTCCTCCGGAATATCGGCTGAGGCCGCCGAGAGCACCCACCCAAACGTCGCCGGTCATCTTGTCCACAGCTACGGACATCACAGCGTCCCCCGCCAGGCCATCCGCCGTGGTGAACACTTTCTTCACACGCCCGTTCTCCAGCAAAACCAGCCCGTTGGCCGTTCCCGCCCAGACACGGTTGCCATCCGGCGCCACGCAATAAACTTCACCCGGCGGAAATCCGTTGGCCGGCGTGTAATTGATCCACTGGGTGTAAAGGGGAGGAAGCGGAGCAGCAGCGCCGCACGCTGCGGCCAAGATGAGCAGCGTCGCGATTCGCAAACTTTGTACCAATCGTAATCTCATCACTGGTTTTCACGGCAAGCCAAGCGGCAAGCGTGGCTAGGCCGTGTCCTCCTCAAAGCGTTTTCAAAAACTCCACCAAGTCGTTCAACTGAGCTTTGTTCATATCCGACGTGAAGCCATGCTGGTTATGGGCGTTAAACTTGGTCCAGATTTCTTCAAGCGTCAGGGCCTCGCCATTGTGGAGATAAGGCGCCCGCATCCAAACGCCTTGCAGTTGCGGCACGTCAAACGACTGAATGGTGTCGTGCGGGGTGGCCGTTCCCACATTCATTTGAACCCGCGACGTGTAATGTGTTAGCGGAGCATGACAGTAGTAGCAGCGGTCGTGGAGGGGAATCAGGCGGCCATCATTGGTTTTGGTTCGGAAGAAAATAGCTCGCCCACGCCTCTGGGCAGGAGTAAGATCGCCACCCGGATCGTCATACGGGTCGGGGGGCAGCCGAAGCGAGCGGACGAACGACGTCAGGTCCCGCACTTCGCTGGGGCTGAACCCTTGTGACCGAAAAATGTACATCTCGGTCCGCGGGCCGTCTTGAACCTCCAGGTTCGGATTCATTCCATTCCAGTTGAAAGGCGAGGTGCCGGCAATCGAACGCAATGTTCGGTTCTGCACCAGATCGTGGCCCAGTTTGGGCGTCTCAAAACTCCAGGTCAGCCCGTTGGAGAGGCCACCGTGAGGATGGCACGTGACGCAGGCGAACTGCCCTTCGTAACAAAACCGGGCGTCATGGAAGAGCTGCTCGCCCCGGCGCAAGACGGTGATTTCCTTCGGACCTCCCAGATCAATCGTCGAAACGATACGCAAAGAGCGCAGGTTTACTACGCTGATGCTATCGTCCAGGCGGTTCGTGATGTAGGCATAATGATTGTCGGGCGAAACGGCCACCGCGGTGGGGTCGCGTCCGGTCGGAAGCCGCCGCGCGACAAAATGCCGGGCAGAATCTAGCCGGTCTGCCAACGCTTCGGGATCATTGACAGGTATCTGTTGCAAAAGGCGATTCAGACGCGCCACATTGATAATGGAAACGACGTTCGCGCTCGCCGCAGTGATGAGCGCCCAGTCTCCGTTCGGCGTAACTGCCGCTCCCGTGCCGTCAGCGTAGTAGTGGTCAATGTCATCCAAAAGCACTTCGGTAACCCGCGCCCTTGGCCGGCCACCCGAGTGCCTTGGCCAGATAACCGCCATACCGTGCGTAAGGTACCAGCCTTGTGGAATCTGAATGAGAGCATTCAGGTTCTTGGGCCGCATGAAAGGAATGAGCAAATACCCGCCCGCGCTTCGCGGGACCTGGGCAATATGCCGGAGCTCGATGACCCCTGGCACGGATATTCGCTCTGACACCATCTGCTTCCGCGTGTTAATGACGGTGACTTCGGAAACCGGCGGCCGATAGTAGGGCCCCAGGCGTGCGATCAGGTTCGAGACATAGATATGATTTCCGCTCCGCGAAAGGTCCATGTACTCTGGAAAGCGACTGGTTTCTACCCGCTTGACTTGGTGGCCCGTCGCAAGATTGATTATGGAAACGTCGTTCTCTAGCGTATTCGCGACATAAAGAAATTTTCCCGTCCGGTCGGTCGTCAGACCTACGGGACCCCACCCAGTCTTCAGCACGCCGCGTACTCGGAGCGACCGAGCATCAATCTCAGTCACGCTATCGCTATGCTCGTTCGACACATAAAGGGTTTTCCCGTCCGGGGACAACGCGATGGCTTCTGGCTTTAACCCGACCTTTACTCGTCCTATCACCTCATGGGTGCGCGTATCCACGACTCGAACTTCATTGCTTTCTTGGCAAACCACATAGAGGCGACTTCCGCCCGGCGAGATTTCCAGGTCAATGGGATTCAGATAGCCGGGGTCAGAGTCCCATCGCTCCGACCAGCCCGCGCCCGCCGCTCGGCGCGACCCAGCAACCCAAAATAGAACGATCGTGAGGCAGACCCTCCACTTTCCGCCCACTCTCGCGATGCCAGGCTTGCCGTTTCCTCCCCTCATGGATGCTCCTTACGGTTCTTTGCCTCGTCGGCATCGGAGCCGCTGGCTGGCTCCGTGATGGTCAATATCTGGTCGGCCTTAAGATGCTCGCGCGTCTCGACGGCGCCACTGGGCCAGCGAATGATCAACTTGTCCACCTCGCCAAATGACCCCAAGCCGAAGTGCGGTCGCGGGTCACCTTGGGAAAGGTAACCACTGGCGGACACCGCCTGCACAACTTGGCGAAAACCTTTTGTCCAAACCTCGAGGCTCGCTCCGAAGCCGTCCCGGTTGCTTCGGGTGCCGACAAGCTTCACGGTGAGCCAGTGATTACGGTGGTGGGGCTGGGGAGTGTTGTGCAGCAAGATGCCCGGCCCGCCTAAAGTTGAAACAAAGGCGTCCACGTAACCATCATTGTCATAGTCTCCAAAACAAGCGCACCGGCTCACATAACGGGTGCTGAAAAAATTTCCTGCTTGCGCTGAAACATCACTGAAGGTGCGGCCTCCGTTGTTTCTCAACAGGTTGCTTTGCATGGGGATCAGCCAAGTCAGGCCCCCGTTGACGATGAACAGGTCTTTCCAGCCGTCATTGTCGTAATCAAAGAAGCCATCTCCCCAACCCGTATAGCGCCCACAGATCCGGCCCACGCCGGTTTCATTGGTCACGTCTAAG
>JAJYNF010000304.1 GCA_021786455.1 Acidobacteriota bacterium | reverse complement strand
GGAGCACAAATTGGATTCTGACCCTGGAGAGTGGCTTCCCATTTACCGTGGGCTGCCCCATCGGCACGACCTCCACCCTTGGATGCGACGCCTTCATCGTCCCAGGGCAGAACGTCTATGCAGGACCACACAATGTGAATCAATGGTTGAACCCAAGCGCCTTTGCAAACCCTCCCGTCGCTACGACAGTGGGGCAAACCGATCTCGCCCCATTGGGCGGAGCTCCGACGCAGGCCCATGGCCCGGGTTTCCACCGTTTGGACTTCTCCATCTTTAAGCAGTTCCAAACCACCGAGCGGACACACCTCGAATTTCGCGCGGAGTTTTTCAACCTGACGAATACGCCGCAATTCTCCGACCCGTCGTTCCTCGATTTTACCAACACCAAGACGTTTGGACGGATTACCGGTCTCCGGGACGGCGCCAATGATCCTCGGCAGATCCAGTTTGCTTTTGAAGCTCTACTGGTGAGCGGCGGTAAGCTTCCCCCACCGTTTAGAAGGCCCAGGATGGTACGCCAGCGATCTGCGTGGGGCGTGCCCAGGTTCAGGACAGAACGAAAGCTCAATGCCTGCCGACCTGTCGAGCGGTAAAGTAGTCTAAGGAGCTACCGAAGAGGACGATCGTGGATGTAAAATCTGTTTCGGCGCTTCAGAGCTTTAGAAAGGTCAGGCGACTCGCGCAAAATAGGACCCGATGATACGAAACATTTACCGGCTCGGCGTGGTGTGCGCGATCCTGTGCCCGGCACTGATGGCAAGGGCGCAGCGAACACATCTTGCGTTGACGCCACCCATGGGTTGGAACGATTGGTATCGGTACCGCTGCAAAGTGACCGAGGCGATTGTTCAGGCCAATGCCCTGGCGATGGTGAAAAGCGGCATGAAAGACGCCGGCTACACTTACGTCAACATTGACGATTGCTGGCAGGGCCGGCGCGACGCGAAAGGTTTTATTCATCCCAACAGCCGCTTTCCCAACATGAAGGCGCTCGGAGATTACATTCACAGCCTCGGGCTGAAATTCGGGATTTATTCTTCGCCGGGGCCCAAAACGTGCGCGGGCTACGAAGGCAGTTACGGGCACGAAAAACAGGACGCCGAGACTTACGCGCGCTGGGGCGTGGATTTTGTCAAGTACGACTGGTGCAGCGCGTCGAAGGTTTACTCGCCCGACCAGATGCAGACGGCTTACCGAAAAATGCACGAGGCGATTTTGAGCACGGGCCGGCCGATGGTTTTCAGCCTTTGCCAGTACGGACTCCAAGCGGTTTGGCAGTGGGGCGCGTCGGTCGGCGGCAACATGTGGCGAACGACGGCCGACATCGGGGGCGACGGCTACGAGCGAGTGATGTTTTATGGCCTTCAACAAAATGGTCTCGGTAAGTTCGCGGGCCCCGGCCACTGGAACGATCCCGACATCCTGCAAATCGGACTCGGTCACCTCACGCACGACGAAGAACTTTCTCAGATGAGTTTGTGGTGCCTTCTGGCCGCGCCGCTATTGGCGGGAAATGACCTGACCCACATGAGTCAAGCAACACGCGAGATTCTGACTAACCCTGACGTCATCGCCGTGGATCAAGATCCGAAGGGCATTGAGGGCCATTTGATTTCTCAGGAAGGGCCGCTTGAGATCTGGGCGAAGCCGCTCGAGGACGGCAGCGTGGCGGTGGGCATGTTTAACCTCAGCCTCTCGAAAGTTCCCATGACGGTGCGCTTTAAGGACGTGGGAATGCCGAATGCCGTCGAGGTGCGCAATCTATGGGCCCGCAAAAATCTCGGAGTGTTTCGCGGCGCTTTTCCTGCCGAGGCACCCCGTCACGGAGTCGTCCTGATTAAGCTACAACCAAGATGAACGCACGGTCGTTTTGAAGAGCGAGGCGATTTCGAGACTCCGACTGAAGCACGAGCAGACGCAATGAAAGAACACTTTTGGCTCGGCATGGCGGTGATCGCTGCGAGCGGCGCGTTCAACGGCAGCTTTGCCGCGCCCATGAAGGCCTCGCGCCGGTGGAAATGGGAAAATACCTGGCTGGTTTTCGCCCTCGTGGCGCTGCTCATCCTGCCGGGGTGTCTGGCCGCGGGTTGGGTGCCGCACTTGGCGGACGTGTATCGGGGCGCGCCGGGGCGGGCTTTGTTTTTGCCCGCTGCCTTCGGGTTTCTATGGGGGATCGCGCAGGTGACCTTTGGCCTCGGCATTGAGGCCGTGGGCATGGCGCTGGCGTTTACGGTAGTTTCCGGGCTGGGCTGCCTGTTCGGTTCATTGATTCCGCTCCTCGTGCTTCATCCGGGCGACTTGTCTCAGCCAAAAGGAATCATGCTTCTGGTCAGCATGCCGATCCTTTTTGGCGGGCTAATCCTCTATGCGAAGGCGGGGCGCCGGAGAGAGCGCGAGCAGGCTTCGAGCGACACGCCCAAAAGCCGGCTGAATTACAGTTTCGCTGCTGGGGTTGGGATCTGCATTTTTACCGGTGTGGTCGGCTCCGCGTGGAACCTCGGGTTCGCGTTCAGTGGCTCGTTGCTTGAACGAAGCCGAGAGATGGGGGCCGGCGCTTTGGCGTCGCCCTACGCGGTCTGGGTGGTGATCCTGGGCGCCGGATTGATTCCCAATCTGGTTTACTGCGTGTGGCTGCTTTCGCGGAACGGGTCGTGGGCCATGTTCACGGCTGCCGGTTCGCTGAGGGAATCGCTGCTGGGCGGCGCGATGGGCTTGCTGTGGCTTTCCGGCATCGTCGGCTACGGGATTGGCGCGACGCTGGTGGGGAGCTACGGGACCTCGGTCGGCTTCGCTCTGTTTATTGCCGCGCAAATTTTCTGGTCGAATGCCTTGGGTGTTTTGACCGGCGAGTGGAAAGCGACCTCCGGCCGAACCCGCCAGGTTTTGTTAGCGGCCGTGCTGGTGACCTTGATTTCCGTCGTGGTGCTGAACCTGGGTGGACTTTTCTGAGCAACCGGCACGAGGACCCTGCCGTTGCCCGCGAGCAAAGGATCTGAAAGGAGGGACAAAATAGCTCTGTTGAACCGTAGAGATTCAAGAAATGTTCCGAGCCTTACGTGGGTGGCGTGCGTCATCGGAGCGGTCAGCCTGTTCGCGGCGTGCCGTTCCGGTCCAAAGGTTTCCGCCACGACCGACATTCACATCAACGGGCGCGGGGAAGGCCGCATCTTCGACGGGATTGGAGCGGTGAGCGCTGGCGCCTCTTCGCGCCTACTGACAGATTATCCGGAACCTCAGCGGCGACAAATTCTTGACTATCTCTTCAAGCCGGATTATGGCGCATCGCTTCAGCACTTGAAGGTTGAGATCGGCGCGGACGTGAACTCCACGGACGGCTCCGAACCGAGTTTTGCGCGAACACGGGCCGAGATGGCTCATCCCGATTTTAACCGCGGCTACGAGTGGTGGCTGATGGAAGAAGCCCAAAAACGTAATCCCTACATCATCCTTGATTCGCTCGCCTGGGGCGCGCCCGGATGGATCGGGCAGGGCCATTATTACTCGCAGGACATGGCCAACTACGTGGCCAAATTTATCGAGGGCGCCAGGATGGCGCATCACCTCGATATCCGCTTCACGGGCATCTGGAACGAACGGCCGTACGACACGGGCTACGTCAAGCGACTGAGAAAGACCTTGCTCGCCTACCACCTCAACACTTCCGTTGTTTGCTGCGACTTATATACCCAGGAACATCCATGGACGATTGCGGACAAACTCCAGGGTGACCCGCTGCTCCAAAAAGCCGTGGATGTGATCGGCGTTCACAGCCCGAATGTCATTCAGGGAAAGACGGTCACGGAGGCGGCGCTCAAAAGCGGCAAACCGCTGTGGGCCTCCGAAGATGAGTTCTTTTATTACACGCGCGGGCTATCCAAAAAATGGTCTCCATGGGCTGAATCACTGGCGATGCTTTATAACCTCAATTACATCCGTGATCGCATCACCGCGACAGAAATCTGGAGCCCCGTGACTTCCTATTACGACAATCTGGCTGCGCCAAATTCCGGCTTGATGACCGCGAACACGCCTTGGTCGGGGCATTACGACGTTCTGCCGATGATTTGGGTGACCGCGCACACCACCCAATTTGCACAGCCCGGCTGGCAATATATCAACAGCGCTTGCGGTTATTTGGCCGGAGGGGGAAGTTACGTGACTCTCAAATCTCCTTCGGGGAAAAACTACAGCGTGATTATTGAAACGGTCACTGCCAAGGGCCTGCAAAGGGCGCGGTTCAGTATCTCCGGCGGCCTTTCATTCGGTCCGGTCCACGTTTGGGAAACCAACTCATCTAAAACCTTCGAGCATGTGGCCGATCTTACGCCCACCAACGGCAAATTCAGTCTGGTTCTTGACCTGGACTCCGTCTATTCTCTGACCACTACGACCGGACAAGGCAAGGGGACCGCCACGCCGCCACCCGCGCGCCCATTTCCGTTTCCGTACACGGACAACTTTGGAACCACCCCCATTGGCGGCTCGCCTCGCTACTTTGCCGATCAAGACGGTGCGTTTGAGGTTCATCCTTGCCTGGCTCGGGCCGGCCGTTGCCTCGAACAGGTCATCACCCTCAAACCGATTCCTTGGAGCCCGCTGCCGGATCCGTACACGTATCTGGGCAGCGAAAATTGGAAAAACTATACCGTCAGCTTGCGCCGCTTCGCTCGCCTGCGTCACGTCGGCGCGGATATAACAAGCGCGATCCTGCGGCCAATGCCGCTCCTCGAAAATTTTGCGCGCGTCATCTTCGGAGACGATGTCATTCACGGCCACGCGCGCCGAGTGTTCGAGCAATTGTCCAACGACCACGCAGCCGATGGCACCCAGACCTCCTGTGATCAGAATGGACTTGTCCTCCAGGCAATTTCTGGCGAAAGTTAGCATGTTTTTCCCTCTCCACGGGCAGAAGGCCCAAGCGGCTCAGTGGTTATCTCTATAGCTCATTTCGGCATTTCCGGCAACGATTCATTTCCTGACTTTTTTCCTTCTCTCAGCGAACGGCGAAATGGCCAAACTCAGCCAGATTCCACCCTGACCCGATCCCGACCATGCCGTGCGTGTGGCTGGTGTCGGTCAAGTGGGCGGCGATGACGCCGTCAATCGAAGCCGTGATTGACGATCCCTGGAAACTGAGCTCCAGATGATGCCACTTCTCAGCCGCAGAAGATATCTTGCCCGAAGCGAGCCGGGCGGTGGGCATTTTGTATCTTGCGCTCTCAAGCTCCCAATCGCCGTCGGCGTCGAGGATCAAGATATAAGCGCTCGGAAAACGGGCCTTTGGATTCTTGAAGACATCGGCGTCGTCAATGCGCCCGAGCAGCGTAACGTCGCCGGTGTTTTCAAGGT
>JAJYNF010000253.1 GCA_021786455.1 Acidobacteriota bacterium | reverse complement strand
CCACCCCCCCCATGAGGCCCGAGGACGAATTAAGGCAACCCTCTCCCCCCATGAGGCCCGAGGACGAATTAAGGCAACCCTCTCCCCCCATGAGGCGCGACGACGAATTAAGGCAACCCTCTCCCCGCATGAGGCCCGACGACGAATTAAACCAGCCCTCTCCCCGCTGGCGGGGAGAGGGTGACGCGAAGCGTCGGGTGAGGGGCAGTTCGAGCCCTTCGCTCTGGTAAAGTCTTGTCAGGCGCGCACTCGCTTCCTGCTTTTGCGGCCCTTCGTACTTCTGTCCGCGAAATCCTCCGTGGAGCGCCGCCCACGCCGCGCCCATCAGCCGGTGATCCGGCTTTCCGTTCACGTCGCGCACCCGCAGATGCCACGTTTCCGGCCGCTTTGGATCCTCCACCACCAGGTAATCGCTCGCCGGATGCTCGCCGTCCACTTCCTTTTTCCGGATGACTTCGGGCCTCGCTTCCTCCGCGTAACGGCCATTTTCGGCTCGCCTCTTGCGGCGAAAGGGAATCGGCAACCGCGAACCCGGCTCGACGCTTCCCACTGCCAGCCTCTGAATGTCTAATAATGCGAGCACGATGTTTTTCCTCCCTTGGTGCGGCGCTGTCCTCGCCCCCGGCCTTTAGCAGATTGCCGAAGCACGGCTTCCATTGCGTCATTCCGAGGGCCGGTGTTCCTCATCGGCCCGAGGAATCTGCTTTTGGCTCAGAGCGCCCTCCGCCATTCGCTCAGTCGCCCCTTCTGGCCGGCTGGCGCAGACCTCCAGGTCTGCGCCCTCGCCGGCCGCCGCTCCCGGAGACCCTCGAAGGAGCGGCGGCTTACGGCGCTTCACCGCGCCGCGCTGGCTATCGGAGGCGTCCCCATTTCGCTCTCCGCCGGCGGCTGCGGCAATCCCATCTGCTGCGCCACGAATTGCGCCAACTCCGGATACGGCTCGATGATTCTTGCTTGCGCCAGTTGCGCCAGCGTCTGAAACGCCTGCATGAGCTGCCGCGACTGCAAGTTGGCCACCGTCACCACCGGGTATCGCCGGACGTTTTCCCAATTGAAGTCCACCAGCCGCTTGACCGTCGTCGCCGACAGCTCCGACGCGATCTGATCCGCCGTCGCCTGAAGCGCCACGTAAAAAAAGTTGGTGTGCGATTCCCCCAAGGCTCGACTGCCACTCGACCCTCGCTCCAGCCCCAGGTTCATAAAGAAGGCAAGAGCCGTTCTGGATATTTCCACGTTGTGATGATGGATCGTTTGGAAAATATCCCGCGTCTGCCCTTGCACCCCTTCGAGCGTGAACTTCCATCCCGCCGGCAGCACCATGCCGGTCTTCTCATGCGTTGCCAGTTGCGTCACCCACTGTTGTGCCGCCTGCCGGTCTTCCATCGAGCTGTTTGGCCCCTGCTCGATGGTGGGCACGCCCAGCCCGTTTCGTTCTCCGGCGATGGCGTCAATGCGGTAGAGTTGCTGTTTGACGTACCAGTGCAAGTAGGCGGGCCGCAGCATCGAGCGCCCGAAGAAGTTCGCCCCCTCCTTGTTGAACGTAAACACCGTCAGCCGGTCCGCCGGAATCTCCACGCTCATGAAGTCGGCGTTGCGGTAGCCGTACTGATTGAGCGCCAGCAGCGTTTCCCCGTCGAGGTCGGTGATCCAGCGGTAGAACGTCAGCGGCGGCCGTGGCGCCAGCTTCGCCAATCGCACCTTGTCCTGGTCCACGGCGTAGATTTCCTCATGCGCCGCCGCCCCGAACGTCAGCATCAACAGCGCGTTCCGCAGCACGTCGTCCCAGCGCTGCGACGTCTTCACGCCCGACGGCGATTCATACTCGAGCCCGCCGAACAGGTTCTCCCGCACGAACGACGCGATCTCTTTATCCTGCGCGCTGTCCGACGCCGGCCGCACGCCCCAATCCGCCATGCGCACCGGCAGCTCGCACACGTACAGCGTTCCCGCCACCTGCGCGTCCGACCGCCGCATCATTTCGTAGGTTCGAATCGCCGACTGCCCCTCCATCGTCGGGTTATACTCCCCCGGGTCCATCGTGAACCCGTGGAAGAACGGCGTGCCCGGCAACCCCAACGGCGTTTGCTGCGTTTGCGGATGCGTCCGCTCAAGCGGCGTCTGGTTCTCGGATTCTGCCAGTCGCGCTCGATTCCAATTCACTTCAATCGGTCCCAGTTTCATAACAGTCACCGTAACGGCGGTGTCCGCGCCGCTGACCCCTCGCGGGTTCTTCCCGCCCGGGTAGCCGCGACGGCGATTTGCCCGTCGCGGGTTCCTCGTTCAATCAGGAGCCCGCGCCCCCGCCTGGGCGGGATCGTGGCTACCCACGACTCCTCTACTCCTCTACTCCTCTACTCCTCTACTCCACTACTCCACTACTCCACTCCTTTATTCCTCTGGCCGTTTCCAAAAACACGCTCGCGTCCACCACCGCGCCGCCCGCCAAGAATCCCTGATGCCACTGTCGCGCCGAGCGCGTGCCGCGCGCCCAATCCGCCAGCGCCTTGGCCCAAAACTCATCCGCGTGACCGGCCTCCGTCCGCGCCGCGTCGAACCGAAAGTGTCCGCTCGCGGTGACCATTTTTTTCACCGCGCTGAACGCTCTCCGAATCTCTCTCGCGTCCGGCAATCGAGTGAGTCCGGCCTCCATCCGCCGCCGCGTGCGGAACGCCAAATCTTCCTTCACCGCGTTGGTAAAATTGACCCCTTCCACGCGCGGCGCGAATTCTCGTTCCAGCGTTTCCGCCAGCATCGCTCCGATGCCCGTCGCGTCAATCGCCGCGCGCCGAATCAACACGCGGCCGTCGGCCCGCCGCGCCCCCAGCAGCTCCCGCGCCGCTTCGAGCTGTTCCGCGAACGGCGCCCGTTCCATCACTCGCGCCACTCGCGCCACCGACATCGCCTCCGCCTCTTCTCCTTGGCCTTCCGTTTCATCCACCCAAAACACCGTCCGATCGTGTTTTCGTCCCACGTCAATGCCCAAGTAAAACTCGCTCGTGGCGGCCCTGCCCTCGCCGTGCGCGGAAGCGAGCAGGTGGGTTGGACAATCGGCGCTCGCCTCCGCGCTCAGGCAGGCGGCCAGAAGCTCCGGCGAGATGAAGTTCTCCGCCAAGCTGATGAACGCGCAGCAATATTCCTGTTGCCAAGTGGTTTCGTCGTCCGAGCCCGCCCGCAGCTCCGCCAAATTCAATCGCAGCCCTTGCCGCGCCGCCTCATACACGTCGCACCAATGCCCCGACCAACGTTGACTCGTGAAATCGTAAAGCCGAGGAGTTGGCTGCCGGGAGTCGGCTCCCGCCATTCTGACTTCTGACTCCTGACTTCCGGCTTCTGTTTCTCGACTCTTCCACTCCTCGATTCCCTCCGTCAGTCCCGCCGCCTTCGCCAGCTCGTAAAATTTCCCTTGTGTCCCGTTGGGCGTCGAAATGATTTCCATCGAGTACCCGCGCGTGATCGAGGGGAAAAGCGCCGCGTAAATCTTGCCCGCGTCCGCGTGAAACGCGAACTCGTCCAGCGTCACGTTCCCCGAATAGCCCCGCGCCGTTTCTGGATTGGCCGGCAAGGCGTAAATCACGCTCCCGTTCCCAAACCGCGCCTCCAGTTGGCGCGCCGACGTCCCTTCAAAAAATCCCGACTCCTGCCATCGCGCCACCGCCCCGCACGCTTGCACGTGCTCCTGAACTTTTTCCATCAGCAGCCGCGATTGCCGCTCGCCTTTCGACAGCAGGATCCACGTCGTCTTTCCTTCCAGGCACTTCAGCACCGCCCGCAGCGTGGCCGCGAACGAGTACCCGATTTGCCTCGCCTTCACCGCGATCTTCAGCCGCGAGTTGTCTTCCACCCACCGCTTCTGATACTCCAGCAGCCGAAACCGCGCCTTTTCACTCTTCGCCAAATTCATTTTTTTCCATCACCTGTAACCGCGCTCGCCGCCTGCCCCCGCTTTTTTCTTTGCGCCCCTTCGCGTCTCTGCCCCTTGGCGTCTTGCGGACCACTGGCCCCTCGCTTCTGTCTCCCGCCTCCTCACTTCCGTCTCCTGACATCCAGTGGCGCGGGGACGAATCAAGACCATCGCAGCCCTCTCCCCGCTCGCGGGGAGAGGGTGATCCCGCCGAGCGGGACCGGGTGAGGGGCGGACGGACCGGCGTGAGGCCGTTTTCGCCTTGCGTTTCTTCGCGCCTTGGCGTCTTGGCGTGAGGCCGTTCTTGCTTTGCGTTTCTTCGCGCCTTGGCGTCTTGGCGTGAGGCCGTTTTCGCCTTGCGTTTCTTCGCGCCTTGGCGTCTTGGCGTGAGATGGTTTTCACGCTTCGCCGTCCTTCTCCTCGGGAATTTCCGGCAGCGCCGCCAGCCCGTAAATCTGCTCGATTTGCCGCATCACTTCCGGCTCAACCCGCGTCCGGTCGGCCGTCGCCCATCGCCGCAGTTGGCTGATTTGTTCTTTCAGCAGCTCATTGCGTCGCGCGATATGTTCCACCCGCGCCACCATCAACTCCTCTTCTCTTCGCGCCCGCCGCGCTTTGAGCTTCAGCAATTCCTGCCGAGCCTCCAGCGTTTCCCGTTGCAGGCTGGCCGTGGCCGCGTCTTTCGGCCGAATCCGCCGCGTGTGCTGATACAGGTCCGTCAACCCGCCCATCAGCACCGCGTCCAGCAGCAGCGCCTCCGCCGACCCCGGCTTCTCGATGGCCCCCTTCAGCTCCTCCACCCGCTGCTTTTTCCACGCCACTCGCGCCGCCAGCAATTGCGGATTGGACCAAAAATAGTTTTCGACCCCCGCCGCCGTCACTCGATATTCCGCCGATTCGTTCGCTACCGCTTCCGCCACGCCTTCCACCGTCCACCCTTCTTCGAGTCCCCGCCTCACCAACTTCTGCAAATGTTCCGGCAACCGCTCGACCGCCACCGTCTTCGCCCCTTCGCCCTTCTCACCCCCGGGGCGCTTTTCCGCCCCGCGCCCCATGCCTTCCCCCGCCTCTCGCCTCCGTCTCAATCCTCCTCCGGCTCCAGATAAATCCCTTCATCCTGCGGCACCCGCCCGTCGAAGTAATCAATCCCTCGCGCCGTAATCCGCGCCAGTTGAATGGCGCGATGCGCCCGCGGCCCCCGCGTCTTTTCCACCACCACCAACCCTTTCTCCGCCAGGTAGGCCACGTGGAAATCCAGCTCCTCCATTGGCACCGCGTAGCCGAAAATATCCAGCTCCCCTTGCAACAGTGGCAGGGTTGCGGCCTGCGGATAAATCAGCTTCAGGTAGTAGAGAATCTTCCCGCGCACAATCTCTTTTTGCCTTAACGTTCCCGTCATGTGCTCTCCCTGTCGCCTTTCCCTCGCTGCCCCGCGCGCCCTCCCCTCGTAG
>JAJYNF010000240.1 GCA_021786455.1 Acidobacteriota bacterium | reverse complement strand
CAATCAGTACCCGCGGCTCCAGCTTCGGCCTATTTTCCTTGCCGATCCAAGTGAGTTCGAGTTTGGGTTTATGATTGGCCATAGGCGGAATTGTACGGTAAAAGCGCCGCCCCGTAACGCGGACACCCTGTCTGTAGGTTCCTGACGTGATGGCCACAGCCGGGGCTGCCCGCGCTGCCGAGAGGGGTCACCCCGCCCCGCGTTCGAGGACGAACCTGGCACGCTCATTCCTCAACATCTGGTACGGGCTGATACACCTGACCTTCAGGCCGATGCAGACGGTTGGGATTTTCACCCGCTTCACACCTTCGCTGGCGATTTCATGTGTGACCACCACGTACCCATGGGCCAGCGCGAAAGCCACAAGGTAATAATCGGCATCCTGGAGAAAATCGTTGATGGCGGCGGGCCGGTAATTCTGGCGGCGGACCCACTGGGCCGCGGTCGCCAATGCAGGGATCGTCACGTCATCGGGCGGGAGAAAGAATCCTTCGGGGCGCTGGCTAGCCCACGTCGCCAAGTCGTCACTGCCTGCAAGCAACTCGTCCCCGACTTTCTCAATGCTGTAAAGTTTTCCGGCTTGGTTCGCCTCCACCAGCCAGTCCCAGAATGCCGGACAAAAGTCCATGCCGTAGTACAAATTCTTGGCCTGAATGAAGATATTGGCATCTAGGAGGTAGGCCATCAGCGGACGACCTCCAGCATGTCTCCAAGCTCCCGAAACGTTTGCTCTTTCTTGACTCCCAGCATCTGAAAAGCGTCGCGATAAAGTGTCTGGCCTTCCAGTGTGCTGGTCACCACGGCGCGGGCAAAGCGGCGGCTCAGCCGAACCGGCTGGGTCAAATAGAAATTGCCTCCGCTGGGGCGCCGCAACTGCACGAGCCGCGTGACTTCGGCATCGTATGCGGTACGAAATTGCTGGCGACTGATGCGCCCGGCGTCCATAAGTCGGCGCAGGATGACCAGCGTACTGACCTTAAATGTTCGGGCAAGAACGTCTACAGCCGGCAGGACCTGACGCGCCCCCTGCAACTCTGCTTTCAGATCAGCCAACGGCACGAGGAACTCCGCCGCGACGCGGTTGCACCACATCTCAACGTTCTGCTCGGCCGAGGCTGCCAGGCCGGCGTTGGACACCGCCGATTCTCCCAGCCAAAGGTGCGCGATTTCATGCGCCAGCGTGAACATCTGGGCGGCTTTGGTGTCGGCCCCGTTGATGAATACCAGCGGCGCGAGCTTATCCGCCAGCGCGAAACCCCGAAATTCCTCGGGATCGAGCTTCCGCCTGTTATTGCTGCCCACGACACCGCTGACCATCACCAGGACGCCGGCGGCATCGGCCTTCTCGATGAATAGTTGTCGCGCGTCATTCCAAGTGGGGCAGTTCCTGCGGCTGCTGGCCGCAAAGCCGATGATGCTTCCGATTCGGGCCGCGGCTTCTTCGGGGGGTGTCTGCAGCGTGAGCGACCCGACGAAATCACGTGGTTCTTCCCCGTTTTCCTCGGCATATTCCTGATACCAGGCTTGCCGCCGCTGACAGAGATAAATCGTATCCAGAAGGTCCGGGCTGGGCATCCGCACGCCGCGACCTTCAAACGTGCGCATATCCGGGATGGGGAGCTTTTCATCCGGTGGTTCATCGAGGAACAGAAATCCCACCGGCACGCGCGAAGCGCGGGCGAACGCCTCGAGCTGTTTGAGCGACGGCGAGGTCCTCCCGGCCAGCCAGTCTGCCAGCCTGCCGAATTTTTTCTCAAGCGCCGAGGGATCGCCGGAGCGGATCAAAGCCCATTGCAGCACCTTCGGCTTTACCGCGACCGTGGCCATGCCACTGCTTCCTACAAAATCGGGGCGACTTCCCCGTGGTTCTCAGTACTGCGATCAGCTATATCTGAGATTGTACGAAAAATTTAGCTTTCGGACAGCGCCGGGGCGATACCGTTTGGCTCCCGGCGTGCCGCTATGTAGCTCATGAGCTTCCCGTATTTGTCCGCAACACCGCCATCGTGGTTGGCCCGCAGGCGTTCGTAGGTCGATTTAGCGAAAACCACAGCCTTGCCAACGAGCGCGAGGGTTTCTGGCGCCAGTGTCTCGGCCATGGCTTTTCCGAGGTAATCGACGATGGGGTGGTTGTCTACGGGGTCTCTGGCGATCATTCGGGCGGCCTTTTTGGCAACTTCGTTCGGAGGCACGAAGCATTGCGCCTTGTGGGGATCGGCCTGGAGTTGGCTGCTCATCCACTTCGCCGATTCGATAAGTAGGCCCGGTACGCCTTGCCCGACCCGGACGCGCATGTAGTTGTGATCAGTCTCCGCCAGTTCATAGGCCAGCTTGGGGGCGGGCCCCCAGATGTCACCGCGGCGAACGACGGAAGCAGGCGAAGGTGACGCCTCAATATTTGTCTCGTTGAACTCCGTGGCGGCGTGAATTTCCAATCCTCCGCGGATCGGAACCTCACTGGCAAGGCCAATGATCATGGTCTCGGCGGTGGCGACCAGCAGGGAATACAGAGTCACGAGGGAGTTCGGATTTTCCCGGCGATACGGGAAATACGCCATGCAGGTGTCTGAGAACATCTGGATTGTCACGCGGGGCACCGGGTAGCCAGCCGAGGCCAGCGCGGCACCCATTTCCTTGTCCAAGCGGTATTCGAGGAAGCCTCGCACGCCCCAGACTTTCCCCGCGGCTTCGCCAAAGCGGCGGTAGTATTCTGGCTGGTTATCCCGCAGAAGGGTGAGGTCTTCGAGCGCCGAGATCGCCTCGCGCTGGCCCAGCAGGTCAAGGCACAGCACGGCATAGTACGAAAGGTGCCGGTGTATCGGTTGGTCGCCCGCAGACACCGGTGTTTCGGAATTGTCACCACTCATACCAGCCTCCACCGGAAAGCCACCACCGTACTGGCGCTTGTGTTCTGTGTCAGCTTGGCTTCGATCTGGGCGATCAGGGCTTCGCGGCGCTGCTCGACAGCGTCCTGGGCGTCAAACAATGACTTGCGCTTGGCGTTGCGCTGTGCCTCCAGCGCTTTGATTTGCTTCTGGCCGGCGAGCTTTTCCTCCAACGTCGGCGCCAGCCTGGCCGCACCTTTGGCTTCCTTGATCTGGCGGTCGAAGTCCTTGATCTCTCGTTCCAGCGCAACCTTCAGGTCCTCCGCCCAACTGTCCAGTTTGATGGCCTCGGCCTCGAATATGCGGCCGTTGCGCTCGGAGATTTCCCGGCGAATCGCCGCTTGCCTGCGTTCAAGCTCGGCCTGGAGGGTGGCGTTCGGGGTGTTGGCGGGTAGTTCCTTCGTTGCCGCGCCCGGTAGGGAGAAAAACCACCGCGCCGCATCTTGGCCGATGATTTGGCCGGCGTCCGTGATGCCCGCGACCAGAAGATGGTCTTCGGTCTGGCTCAGGGATTCGATTGTGAAGAGTTCCACGCGCAGCTCGCCGGTCTGGCCAACTAGCGGCTCGATGGCGGCGATCTTCTGGGCCGCGGTGGAATAGTCGAATGTGATCTCCGCGTAGCTGACCTGGCGCGCCTTGGCGCGTTCCAGAAGGCGCTTGGCCAAAGGATGCCCAAGGCGATAGAGGTGGGCTTCACCGGTTCGGCGGGGCAGTTCATAGAGACCCAGAGGTATTTCCGTCGCTTCCGGGAACGGATTGGCGCTAAGACGGAACGCGCTTTCGCCGGGAAGAAACTCGGCGTGACTGTCCAGTTCGAAGCGTGTCAACTGCATGAGCATGCGCTCGTAACGATTCAGATAATCGCGGCTTTGGTCCAGGTTGACCCGCAGTTTTTCGTGGACTTCCGCGTCGAAGTTCTCCAGAAGCTGCTGGCGCGTCTGCGTCATGGCGTCATTGATCTGGCCGCTCAATTCAAGCTGCAACTTGTCGAATGATGCCTTGATTTCGTCGGGCGTCCGGCAGCGTTGATAGATGGCAGCGATGCGCTTCTCAAAATCAACCCCGGATTCGATGGTCCCCAAGACTTCGTCGCTGGCTCCAAATACCCCTTCAAAAAGGGAGAACTTTTCCGCCAACAACTGGAACACGCGCTGGTCAGCCTCGTTAAGTTTGTTCAGGAAGTTAACCACCACGACATCGTGCTTTTGCCCGTAGCGGTGGCAGCGTCCGATGCGCTGCTCGATGCGCTGGGGGTTCCAGGGCAGGTCGTAATTCACGACTAAAGAGCAGAACTGGAGATTGATGCCCTCGGCACCAGCCTCCGTGGCGATCATGATCCGCCCGGACTCGCGGAAATAGTCCACCAGAGCGGCACGCATATCGGCCGAACGTGAACCCGTCACACGGTCGGAACCAGCGTGCCGTTGGGCCCATTCGGCATAAATGGCCCGGGATGACGGATCGCTATTTGACCCGTTGAATAGCACAACGCCTTCGCCGTAGGGGCTATCGGCCAGGACGCGCTGGAGATATTCCTGCGTACGCCGGGATTCCGTGAAGATGATGGCCTTCTGGGCCGCACCCAATCTTGTGGCTTCGGCAAACGCACGGTCGAGCGCTTTAATTAGCGCCCGGCCTTTGGCGTTGTGGGTAATCGACACTGCCAGCGAACGAAATTCCTCAAGATCGGAAATCTCCTTTTCCAGGGCCGCCCGGTCTTCCGCGGACAGTGGCGTGGTGTCGGCCGGGTCATCGCTCCATTCTTCGGCCGTCTCACCAAGCGCCTCGTAATCACTATCGAGTTGGTCCGCCAACGGTTCGGCAGACTCGTGGTGGGCAAGTTTGGCCTTCAGGCGATTAATCAAAGTGTCCAACGCGCCGGCAATGGCGAAACTGGACGAAGCGAGCAATTTCCGCAGCACCAAGGTCATCAGGGACCTTTGGCTCGCCGGCAGCGCTTGGAGATTGTTGCGTTGCAGGTATTCGGAAACGAGGGTGTACAGGCGATCTTCGCTCTGGTCCGGCGTAAATTCCTGTACCATCGGATGACGCACGGTGAAGGGAATGTAGCTGGTCACCTGGCGGCGGAGCGTCCGCTGGCAGAATGGTCTGAGCCGGCGTTTGAGCGCACGGAACACAGTTCCGTCGTCGAGGTTGGAGTACTGCTCGCGGAAACTTTTTACATCGCCAAAGGCGTGCTCGTCGATGAAGCTGACCAAGCCGAATAGTTCCATCAGTGAGTTTTGGAGCGGCGTGGCCGTGAGCAGGAGTTTCGGGGCCTCAGCGAGTGCTTGTTTGAGAGTTTTAGCAATAATGTTGCTCGGCTTGTAGACGTTGCGCAGCCGGTGGGCTTCATCAATCACCACCAAATCCCAGCGAACTGCATTCACATCACCCGCCTTGGCGCGAGCAAACTGGTAAGAGCAAATGGCAATGGTGTCAGGAACCTCAAATGTAACTGTTTACCGCT
>JAJYNF010000102.1:2703-5388 GCA_021786455.1 Acidobacteriota bacterium | reverse complement strand
CGAGCTTTCAGTTCGCTCTTACAACTGTCTCAAGAATGCCAACATCACGACGATCCGCGAATTGGTCCAAAAGACCGAGCCGGAGATGTTGAAGACTAAGAATTTCGGGCGGAAGTCCCTGAACGAGATTAAGGAAATCCTTACGGCAATGGGCTTGAGTCTTGGAATGAGATTTGACGAGCAAGGCAATGCCTTGCCTCCATCCGCGCCGGCCCCGCCGTCCGGAGATTCTGTCAGTGAAGGCTAAACCATGCGGCATCGCAATCGAGGAAGGAAACTCAGTAGAAATACGGAGCATCGGCGCGCATTATTGCGCAATCTCGTGACCTCCCTGATTCTGGAGGAGCGAATTCGGACCACTGTCCCCAAGGCCAAAGAAGCCCGCCGACTTGCCGAACGTATTATCACGCTTGGCAAGCGCGGCGACCTGCATTCGCGGCGGCTCGCGTCCGCCTATTGCATGAGCCCTGCCGCGGTCCAGAAGCTCTTCGGTGATATTGCGCAACGCTTTGGTTCGCGCCCGGGCGGCTACACGCGGATGACGCGCGCCGGCTGGCGTCAGGGTGACGGCGCCGACGTAGCCGTCCTCGAGCTGATTGACACGAAAGTTCTTCAAAAGCGCGCTGAAACTCGCGCCAAGCGCGCGGAACGCCATCGAAAAGCAACCGAAGAGACGGCTCCTCCTCCCGAGCCGGCTCCGCCCAAAGGCAAAGACCAAGAGTAACTTTGACCCTCTCTTTGCCGGCCGCAGGAGGGCGCCGCGGTTCGGCCATTCAAGCCTCTCGCCTTTTTCTAACGAGATTTTCCAACTGACGACGTAGGCTCACCGCGGGCGGGGTTCACGAGGCAACTGCTCAAATAGATGACGGCAGCGCCTAATAACGCGCCGATCGTATCTACTCCACAATCGAGGAGGGAGCCGTCGCGCCCCGGCACGAAACTCTGATGGAACTCGTCGGTCAGCGAATAGATGCCGGCTATCGCCACGCTTGCCACTGCCCGTCGGAAACTCCATGCCGGCTGTTTCTCCCCTGCCAGCGAGTAATAGATGAAGACGGCGAGAATCCCGTAAACGGTGAGGTGGGCGCCCCTTCGCATAAGGTACTGCAAGAGATCAAAGGTCGTGCCGGAGACGCGCAGGTGGAGCACGCCTAAAATCCGCGCCAAAAGCCAAACGGAGAACGGGGAACCGAAGGTTCGCGTTGAAAGGTAAAAGATCAATCCGGCCCACACGACGGTCATGCCCCACAATCCTAGCGGGCTGTGTTGGCGCTGAAGTGGCTCGGGAGAGGTAAGGCTATTCGAGGCGATAGTTGGGCGCCTCCTTGGTGATAATCACGTCATGGACGTGGCTCTCACGCAACCCCGCGGCGGTGACCCGGATGAACCGCGCCTTGGTTTGAAGCTCCGAAATGGTTGCGCAGCCGCAGTAGCCCATGCCTGAACGCAATCCTCCCACCAGTTGCGCGACCATTTCCGCAAGGAGCCCTTTGTAGGGCACTCGCCCTTCGATGCCCTCCGGCACAAACTTGGAAGTTGCATTCTCCTGAAAATACCGGTCGCGGCCTCCGATGCTCATCACGCCGAGCGACCCCATGCCACGGTAAGACTTGAACGTTCTGCCCTGATAGAGAATGGTTTCACCGGGGCTTTCCTCGGTTCCCGCAAACAGGCTCCCGATCATGACCGCGCTGGCGCCTGCGGCGAGCGCCTTGGTGAGGTCGCCGGAAAACTTAATGCCTCCGTCGGCGATAATGGGAACGCCGGAATCACGCCCTCGGCGGGCGGCCTCAGCAATGGCGGTAATTTGCGGCACCCCCGCTCCCGTCACAACGCGGGTCGTGCAGATCGATCCGGGACCAATTCCCACTTTGACGCCGTCCACTCCCAGCCGAACCAGGTCACTTGCGCCCTCGAAGGTTGCCACATTCCCGGCCACGAGTTCCAGGTCCGGCAGCTTCCGCTTCAGAATCCGTACTGCTTCCATAACACGTTCAGAATGGCCGTGGGCAGTATCCACCATAATCACATCCGCCCTTGCCTTGACAAGTTCCTGCGCCCGTTCCACAAAGTCCCCGGTGACTCCCACCGCTGCCCCTACCCGCAGCCGTCCATGGGCATCCTTCGCCGCGTTCGGGTACTTAAGCCGTTTCTGAATGTCCTTGACGGTGATCAATCCTTTCAGATTGTATTCTTTATCCACCACGAGCAATTTTTCCACGCGATGCCGGTGCAGAATTTTCTCAGCCTCTTCAAGCGTTGTGCCGACGGGCACGGTGATCAAATCCTTTTTCGTCATCAGCTTGCTAACCGGCAAGTCGGTTCGACCTTCGAATCGAAGATCACGGTTGGTCAGAATGCCCACTAGCTTCCCATTTTCTGTTACCGGCACGCCCGAGATTTTGTATTTCTTCATAATCTCGAGAGCTTCATAGACCTTTTCCCGTGGGCCGATCGTCACCGGGTCCACAATCATGCCACTTTCCGAGCGCTTGACCTTATCCACCTCGGAAGCTTGCTGCTCGACGGACATGGTGCGATGGACCACGCCCATGCCGCCCTGTTGCGCCAGCGCGATTGCCAACCGCGACTCCGTTACGGTATCCATGGCGGCGCTGACGATCGGGATATTCAGCCGAATGTTGCGTGTAAGCTGGGTTGAAGTGTCTGCTTCCGGCGGCAGGA
>JAJYNF010000102.1:0-2693 GCA_021786455.1 Acidobacteriota bacterium | reverse complement strand
GACCGCTGACCTTGCCGGCAGCAGCAAGACATCGTCGAAGGTCAAACCTTCCGGAATCGCGCTGTCGAGCATTGCCCCTCAGGAGTGTCCCGCAGTACAAACCCTAATGCCTCATTCTAAAGGCCCTGCCTCGGCGCGTCAAGCTGCATACTGCTGCGTACTGTTATCGTAACCATCCGCCGTGCCGAACCGCGAGGGGCGCACTCAGGCACGGCGCCGTTACATCCATCGTTCTACATCCATCGTTCTTGACGGGCGTAAAAATCGGGCGCGCGTTCGGGATGCTTCTGCTTAAACTTGTGGTATCGGGCGAGGATGGCATGGTAGCGGCGATCGGACGTCCGCAGCTTTCGGTGGGGCATCCGAATCAGCGCCTTCTCGATTTGCCAGACGTTCCGCTCAGAAAGCCTCCAATTGCAGGAGACGAGTGTTCTCAGGTCGGCTAGGCCGTAGCCGGTGATTCGGCCTTTCCCGTCCACGTAGGGGTCCACGTAGCTAAAGACCAGATCGCGCAGAGTCCGGAAGACAGCTTTGCGGCCATGGAGACCGAAGTCGCGTGACTTGGCTATCGCGCCCCATCGCCGACGGTGGCGAAAAAGAAACACAACATGATCGAGGTCATCCTGTGATTCCATGTCGAGCAAAAGCGGCGGGAAGCCATGCGGTTCGAGAATGGCCGCCGCCGCAAGCGCAGCCTCCAGGCAATGAGCTTCCTGGCGAGCCACAACGCCGCGGAAGGTTCGCAAGGTTTCACCGTGCCGCTCGTGGTTATAGGGCAGGGATCGAAGGAATTCCTGAACCTGCTTGGGAGTTCGAAGTCTTTGGATCAGCCTCCACTCCTCGGCTCGGAAGGCTTCGCGTGGAGGAGGCGAACTGGGGGTTGAACTTCTTGGCCTCGCCCGGAGGAGGTGTCGCGCGCGGCTCATGCGACTCTCCAACGCCTGTGCCACAGTTGGAAGCATAGCAGCGCCCACAGCGCCTTGCGATGGTCATTCCGCTTGGACCAATGCTCCTCCAGCAGCCCCCGGACGAACGGCGGGTTGAAGATCCCTTGCTGTTCGAGCGTCTTCGCGTCCAGAACCTCGTCCAGCAAAGGCCGCAAATCCTCGCGCAGCCATCGGGCGATCGGAACGGAGAAGCCCCGTTTCGTCCGATAGACGATTTTTCGCGGGAGCCAGGGGGCCACGGCTTTCTTAAACAGATACTTCGATTCGAAGCCGCGCACTCGCAGATCCGTGGGTAATGCGGCGGCAAATTCAATCAGGCGATGGTCGAGGAAGGGCGTCCGTAATTCGAGCGAGCAAGCCATCGCGGCTCGGTCCACTTTTACCAGTAAATCGTCCTGGAGGTACATTTGAAAATCTATGAAGAGCAGCTCGGCAATGACATCTTCGAAACGCGCTCCTTCAAGAACACGGACCATCGGGGCCAGCGCGCGTTCACTGGGCCGCGCGCTGCCCGTCCCCGCCGGGACAAAAAGTTGATCCAGTTCAGCCGGAGTCAGCACGCCAAACCAGATCTGGTGCCGTTCCGAAGGTTTCGCGTCGGCGTGGGCCAAAAATCGCCGCAGGTACATCCCCATGGGAACTGCTCCGGATGAAACTGGCAGCAAGTGTTGGACTCGGGAGAAAAGCTGTGATCGAAGAAAGTTCGGTAGGCGCTGATAGTATCCGGCCAGCCGAGCCCCCAGATAGGTCGGATATCCTCCGAATAGTTCGTCGCCGCCTTCGCCGCTCAGCGCCACCTTGATCTCCTGACGCGCGTAGCGCGCGAGCAAATACGTGGGAACAATGGCGGGGTCGGCCAGCGGCTCATCCAGGTGATTCGTGAGGATTTCAAATCCTTCTTTTAGTTTTTCGAAATCGGCCGTCAGGACATGGTGGCGCGTCCGAAAGTGTCGGGCGACGAGAGTGGCGTAAGCTTCCTCGCTGAACGATTTTTCCGGGAACGCCAATGAAAACGTGCTGACGTTGCCAGGCGAAAGCTCGCTCATCTTGGCGACCAAAGTGGAAGAATCCACCCCACCACTCAGAAAAACGCCCAGCGGAACGTCGCTGACCAGGCGCGAAATCGCAGCCTCGCGGATGCGGGCGCGAAGTTCCTCGGTAAGGCGCAAGCGTTCACGCCGGCTGGGGCGGCCAAGGCCCGGCGGGCGGAGGTATTGGCCGAGGTCCCAATAGCGCGCCGCGGAAACCCGCCCCTTCTCGGCGAGCAGCAGGTGGGCGGCAGGCAATTTGCGAATTTCCGCGAAAGCGGTGCGCGGAGCAGGGAAGTACCCATAAAGAAAATATTGGTTCGCCGCCTCGGCGTCCACCCGGCGGCTGATACCGGGGAATTCGAGCAGGGCTTTGATCTCCGACGCAAAAACCAGGAGCCTGCCGGAAAGCCAGTAGTACAGCGGCTTCTCGCCGGCCCGATCACGCGCCAGAATGAGCCGATGCGCCTGAGCGTCCCACAAGGCAATGGCATACATCCCATTGAGTTCGCGCGCGAAATCCAGCCCTCGCTCCTCGTACAGGTGCGCGATGACTTCGCCATCGGAACGGCTTTTGAATTGGTGCCCACGCTCGACGAGACGGGCTCTCAGCTCGCGGTAATTATAAATCTCGCCGTTGAAGACGATCTGCACTTGGCCGCTCTCGTTCGAGAGGGGCTGGTTGCCGGTTTCGAGGTCAATAATGGTAAGTCGGCGA
>JAJYNF010000068.1 GCA_021786455.1 Acidobacteriota bacterium | reverse complement strand
ATACTTTCCCGCGGCCTCTCTGGAAGAAGCTGCGCACCACCAACGCCATCGAGCGGTGCTTCGTCGAGGTCCGGTGCCGCACCCGGCCCATGGTCTGCTTCGTCAACGTCGAAAGCGTCGACCGGATCATCTACGCTATCTTCAATGGCATGAACGAAAGGCACGAGTGGAAAAATCGCACCCTCCGCCTTTTTACACAAGCAGCTTGACGTCACCCGAGTGACCCCAATCTGTTGATAGCGGTGGCAGGAGTGTCTAAACGGGTCGCGGTGAAGGGCTGGGGGCAATCAGCGACCTCGATTGCGGCTGAAACTTTGTGCGGAACTGTCCGGCTCGGATTCCAGGCGCAGCGGGGAGTTGTGGCGGCAGCCTGAGCGGGCATCGTGGGGCTTTCGCCGACAAGGTTCCGCTCCCCAGCGGTCTGCAAATCCTTCGATAAGAAGAGGGGCGCCCTCAGGTGGCGAGGGGCAGGAGACGAGCGATGCCGATCCACGCCGGGATTCGTTCGCGCACGGCCGACAGCCGCAGAACCTCTTCCACCGTTTATTACCGCGCCCGCCTGACCTTTCCTGTAGCTTGGTGGAACGAAAACCCCCGCGACGGAGAGCGCACCGTCGCGGCTACCGGCTCTCAGCCGGAGGGAAGCGCACCCCTGAGCACCCTGTCGTGCATCAAGATGAAAGCCAGCGACTCGAAGAGGATGAGGTACTTTAGCGAGATCGACTCGCACTCAAAACCCGCGAACGCGCCGTGGACAATTCCGTGACGGTTCACCGAGAGCGAAGGATCGGCTATTGCCGAGCTGCTTCGCCAGAAACATCCGCCCTTCAGGTGCTCGAGAACACGATCGAGAACCTGTCTCGGAAAGATTATGACATCCCGGGAAAGCACGGCCTGCCTCAGCGTATCCACGCAGCAAGGAAATCCGGCAGGAACGCGCACTCCGCACTCCTCCAGATAGGCTCTTATCACACCCTCGAATTGGGGAACGATGACGTAAATAGACGATGCATAGTCACGAGCGAAATGGCGAGCTATTGTGGTGGCAATATATCTGCGCCGGTCCTGGAAGAGTTTGCATTTATCCCACAGTCGCAGTTGCCTGTCCCAATAATCTACGGGGCAAGCCCGCGAGACGACTTCGAGGAACCCATCCGTCCCGGCCGCGTTCGGATGTTTGTGAAGGTGTGAAAACACAGAGGGAAAGTAACAAGGCGCGGGCGGCCAGTTATGGCGTTCGAGCGCATCAAGTTTTTCTTCCGGTTTGACAACCTCACAAAACTGGGAAGTGCGAATTAGTTCGGCCAGCGGGAATTTGAGGGAGCCGAAGCCCTCTCCAGGCGCGCGTTGGCCGCCAGGCCTGCTGAAGTACAGAAATGAATTAAGGTACAGCCTTTGCCAGAGGACGCTGGGGCATGGCGTTCCATTGAGTTCAACAGGGTCCATCCAGCACTCCTCCGGATCAACGTCATCGGTAGTGACCAACTGACCCTTCTGGACGGGCTTCTTGGTCTTAATCGCTACTCGCAATTCCACTTCCTGATTGATCTCGACCAGTCCCGATGTCTGGTCCCCCTCCTGGCTTACCTGTACGACCCGAAACGTGCGGAGTTCGAGTGGCGCCTGGACACCGGTTATCCGGCCTTCGGCCTTGCGCGCCGCGATCTCGGGCAAGACCCAGTCATGCAGTAGCCCCGAAAGGGTGCTATAGACTTCGAAAGTGCTCTCGACACTCATGACGCCCAGGGGTGGCCGGCGGTCGAGAAAATTGGGGCAATCTCAGAAAAGCCCTTCTTGCTGGTGCTTGCTCTTCCGCTCGGCTTTGGCAAACCTTTCCACGCGGCGTTCGGGGAACAAGATTTTCTTGCCACCCACAGGCTCCGCAAAGGTCGGGATTTCGAGGCGCGACCGGCGGCCGGGAAAATCTTTCGGCTCATAGGAAGCGGCGGCCGCGGCTTCGGTCATACTCAATCCGTTCCGTTCGCCAGCGTCGGCTTGCTCTGGCGTAAAACGATTTTGGGGTGCTGATACACGATGGCGGCGGCGAAGCGCGCGGCCGGTAGTTTGACGCCAAAGGTATGCGTGCGACCGCCGCGGCCCTCGCCGGCTTTGCTGGTTTCGTATTTCCAATCGTCCTGCTGGAGGAACGGAACATCAACGCGCCAGATGACAACTTTCCTCTTTGGCTTGATGATTTCCGTAGGATCGACCAGATAACGCCAGACGATGTACCAGCCCGCGTGGTTGTAATGGGACTGGAGGGCCCAGGCCCGCGTGCTGCCCTTTGATTCGAGCGCCTGCTCGGGTGGCGGATTTAATCTTCCCCCGAGCGACAGGTCGGGAAATCGCTGCTGGGCCACGTCGGGATGTTTGTGCTTCTTGTATGGGCTCAGCGAGTGGAGCGCGCGCACGCCGAAGATTCCTACGAGGCCGCTGAAAACGTTCGCCTGCTCGAAATAGACTTCGACCAGTTCCGTGGTTTCGCGTTCGATGTAGTCAATGGCCCGGCGGATGTGAGCAATTTTAAGTTCCGGCGGCAGAGGAACCCTTTTGTCGAACCCTTCCGCGTCAAAAGCCACCCATCATCTCCTCCGACGGTACAATTCGCTTTCAAAGGTGAAGCGGCAGTCTGAGTGTGGAGCTGGTGACGTTCACGCGCTGCGGCAGCCTGGGGGCGGCCCGCTTGGGAACTACATCGAACCTCGCCAACTTTGGGACGGCCGCCTCCGCGATTTTGAAGAACTCGGGGTCGTTTTCGATGCCGATGCTGTCGTAGCCGAGAGCGAGCGCCGCGGCGATGGCCGAGCCGGCGCCCATGAACGGGTCGAGGATGATTCCCGCGCCGAGCGGCAAGGCAGCGCGAACGATTTGCCGCATGAAAGCCTGGGGCTTGAGCGAAGGATGCGGGGCGATGCGGCGCTCTTCGGGGCGGGTCGGCGCGGAGCGAATCACGTCTTCAAAAGGATGGTCGGCGGAAACGCGGCGCAGCCCGCCGGTCTTCCACTTGCGCAGATTGTCCTGCACGCGGCCCTCGCAAGGCTTGCGGAACAGTCCCCACGGCTCCCAGGCCGAGCGCGGCATGACGGTGACCTCTGAGAATTCGCCGTGAGCGTTTTTGGGTCGGTCGCCACCGCGCAGGGTTTTCACCAGGCGGATGATTTCGCCGCGCTTCTCGAAGCCCGCGTCCATGAGCGGCAGGTAAACCAGATGCGAAAGCAAGGGGTTGGTGGCAATAAAAAGATGCCCGCCCGGAACGAGCACGCGAAACGCGCGACGCGCGAATTCGGAAAAGAAATTCTTCAGCCTGGCGCGGTCACCTTCGGTCAACACCGTGAAGCGGGGCAGCGGGCTGCGTTTGCATCCATCAAAAGACGGCGGAATGCGCCACACACCGCCGTGGCCGTTGCGCAGCTTGGCCTTTTCTTCCGCCGAGTATTCCTTAAGGCCGTAGGGCGGGTCGGTGACGATGGCGTGAATGGAGTTGTCGGCTCGCCCCTCCATCCACTCGAAACAATCGCCGAAGTGCAAAGTGTAGCGCGCCATGGACGCTCTCGCTCAAGCTACGCGGGATATTACCATAGATTGCGGCGGAGGGGGCCACGCACAGCCCTGAATGGGGTCGGCCAGCTTGCCGCGGGCTCGCCCTGAACGGCCTCGCCGTGAACGGGCCGGTGGTGACGATCTCCCTACAGACGGCCTCGGATTCCAGCACCGTGTTGTAGCGGCGGTCTATGACCGCCGGCTCTTCTTTGCTCAAACGCCGCTGACCGTGAGCGGCACGTCCACCTCCGGCAGCTTGACCCATTCGACTACCGTAACCCTCGTTGTGCGGTAGCTTCACGCTCGGCCAACGGCAGCTCTGGCTTGCGTCCGTGCTATGCGGTGGCGTTCATAGGCGTCTCGAAAAACTCCGGCGAGGATTTGCTCTGGAAGGCAGGAAGCGCAAAGGCGAAAACCTTGCTCTCCAGCCCGGAAGTCAAGTTTGCGGAGAGCAGTCCCTAGGCCAACTCCTCATTTCTAATCTCAACCGCCCTGACTACCGTCGCTTCTCTTTCATCGCTTCTTCGATCCCGGCGTGCGCGAGCGGTGCCATCAAGGCATAACCGGCGGGCGATGGGTGGACACCGTCCGGGCTCAGCCTGCGCGGCAGGCCGCCGGCGGCATCCTTCATCACCGAATAGTAATCCACATAGACATAGCCCTTCTTCGCCACGTAAGCCTTGATCCAGTGGTTTAACCTGGCAATTTGGGGCGCTGGGTCTTTAACCTCGGGGTGCCACCAAAAGTGAACCGACGGCAACACTGAGCACAATACTACCGCGATGCCGTTGGACGAGGCCAGTTGGGCCATAGACATCAAGTTCGCTTCGGTCTCCGCCAGCGTCATGGGCCCGGTGTTCCTAGCCAGGTCATTGGTCCCGGCCAGGATCACCACCACTTTGGGCTTCAGGTCAATAACATCCTGGTGGAATCGAATCAGCATTTGCGGCGAGGTCTGCCCGCTAATGCCGCGGTTGACATAAGGCTTTCCGGGAAAATATTTCTGGAGATTCCAACCTTCCGTAATCGAATCGCCCATGAACACGACACGATTCTGACCCGGCGCAGGCGACCCCAGTTTGAGATCAGCCGCGCGGTAGTGCGCCAAATCGGCGAAATCAACCAGCAGCCGATGGTCGAACCGTGCCCAGTAAGGGCCGGCTTGCCACACTGGCGCAGCCACCATGAGGTGCGGCCTGTTTTGTTCCCCCGCTGCACCCGGTTTCTGTACCGAAAGCCCGGGCGCCGCATTCAACGTAGCAAAAGCGATAGCCAGAAAGAGCGAACTTCTCATCTTCGCTTGGTTCATCGGAAGCCTCCATTTCTTTTGTCGAAAGAATTCTGATGGGCGAGGGCAGCGCAGTTTCGTCGGGGCGCGCATTCGCCTCCGGGCTGTCAAATCAGTTTGCGGCCGACCCGGATTTCCGATCCGGCATCCCTGATCTTTGCGTGCTCTTGCCCCTCAAAGATGCGCCCGAAGCAAGGCGATCTCGGGTGGTCCCACGACCTCATCTGCGCACGCGCCTGATTCTCAACGCTCCACCCATGCGAGCGCGGTAATTTGTCATGTTGAAGCTGTACGTGTCAAGCGGCTGATCCGCGCCAGGAGCTTGAATACGCTGGAGCTGCGGGCTGTCGGGAAAGGGGGTTGCGTGGGGTTGAGTTGCCCCGTTGGCGGCGTGGCGGCTTGTTTTGGCGGCACGCTGAGGGGTTCATCGGTTCTTCTCGGAGCTAGGAGTGCTGCGGCCTCCCAGTCCGAGATTTTTCGTAACGACATTTGCTTGCATTCGCGCTGCGGCGCATCTATAATTGATAGATTGTGGTGGCTGGCGTAGCTCAGCTGGCAGAGCATCT
>JAJYNF010000202.1 GCA_021786455.1 Acidobacteriota bacterium | reverse complement strand
ATCGCTGCATAGACCGAAGCGTAGAGGAGGTAGCCGGCCAGGAAGAACACCACCGCATAGATGGCCAGCGCGCTCGACCAATGGAATGGCGGGAGCGAAGCGCCGGGACGCAGGATGCCGGCCATGGCCCCACCGTAGGCGGCAATAATTGCTCCCGCGACGGCCCAGATCAAGTATTGCGTCAAGGCCACCCCCGCGACCCCCAGAATCTTTCCGGCCATCAAATAGAACGGCCGTACCGAAGCGATTAAAATCTCGATAATACGGGTGGACTTTTCTTCGATAATCGAGCGCATGGTGGTCATCCCGTAAGCGATCAGGGTCACGTAAAGCAGCATTCCGACCACGATGGCGGTGACCAAAATTTGCCCGCGTTCGACGGTCTCACCGCGGCGGCTGACCTTGATCATCTTCAGGCCCACGCCTCGCACGATTTGCCTGACGTGCGCGACTTTGACTCCCCGTCTATCTAAGCGTTCCGCAATCGCCGCGTCGCTGACCGCGCGGCTGAGTGGACTCGTTAAGGTGAGCAATCCGCTATTGTGGACGTAGAACTCGGCCGCCTGCTGGCCGCTCAGCACGCCTTTCGGCACCACAAGATATCCGTCCAGGCGGCCTTGCTCGACCTCGCGGCGAAGTCGCGCCTCGACCGCAGAGGGCGGCGACTCGATTATCCGCGCGACGTCGAACACCGGCCGACCGTCCGGCAATTTTCCGTCCAGATCCCGTGCCACGGCAGTCCCCAGGTGGCCTGACCGATCCAGGATAACGATCCGAAGCGTATGGGTTACGCGAAGCGTCGAGGCAAAAACGACGAACGCCAACAGCCCTACGGAGACGAGCGGAAGTCCAATCGTCGTCCAGAGAAACGTTTTCGAGCGAACGCGCGTTAAGTACTCGCGCTTGACGATGAGCCAAAGTTTAAGCATCGCTGGCCGACACCTTCTCGATAAAAATGTCGTTGAGCGGCGGTTCCACCAACTCAAATCGGGTGATGCGAACGCCTCGCGCCACCGCGGCTCGCAGGATTTCCTGCGGATCCGCCTGGGGACGCAATTTGATTTCCGCGACTTCCCCGTAATGGCTCACCCTTTCAATTTGAGCGGGCATGTTCAGAAAGCCGTCTTCACCCCGATATTCAATCCTAAGAATGTTCTTGCCATAGGCGCTTTTGATGGTCCGCAATTCCCCGCTCAGAACGTTGCGCCCCCGGTGAATCAGGCAAATGGAGTCACACATCATTTCCACCTGTTCCATGCGGTGCGTGGAGAGGATGATCGTAGCGCCTTGGGCTCGCAATTCGAGCATGATGTCCTTGAGCAGCGCTGCGTTGACCGGATCGAGGCCCGTGAATGGCTCGTCGAGAATCAGCAAGGGTGGCTGGTGTAATACCGCAGCCGCGAACTGAACCTTCTGCTGCATTCCTTTCGAGAGGTCATTCACCTTTCGGTCCGCCCATTCAGCCAGACCCAGCCGCTTAAGCCACGCTTGAGCGCGCCGCTCGGCTTCAGTTTCCGTCAGCCCTTTGAGCGCCCCAAGAAAAACCAGCACCTTCAGAACCTCCATGCGCGGGTAAAGCCCGCGATCCTCGGGCAGGTAGCCGATGAGGTCCTGGGAGCGGTCGCTGAGCGGTTGGCCCAGAATTTCGATGCGACCGTCGTCGGGAATTAAAATGCGCATCATCATCCGCAAGGTTGTCGTCTTGCCGGCGCCGTTCGGCCCAAGCAGACCAAAGAGGGCATGTTGAGGGATGGCGAGCGAGAGATCGTTAACCGCCACCAGCGTGTCATATCGTTTCGTCACGCGCTCAAGTAATATACCGTCCGCCATAAACCCCCGAAAAATCTCTCCCCGGCCGCTGAAACGAACTTTCGACCGCGGCATCTAAGCAGCTTGGCGCTCCCAGTTTACATTCTCGGGAAAAGGTTGGCGAGAGGTAGCTTGCAGATATCGGCTGTACGCAGCCGGCCGCGTCGGGTAACATAAGCGGCTGCGGCTACGCATGACAGAATCGGAGGAATTAGAACTGATGCGAAATGTGGTGATTATCGGATCGGGCTGCGCGGGACTCAGTGCGGCAATCTATGCGGCGCGCGCCAATTTGAATCCCTTGGTTATTCGCGGGCACGAGGCCGGCGGACAGCTTACCCTTACAACTCTGGTGGAGAATTTTCCCGGCTTCCCGCAAGGGGTTCAAGGGCCAGAGCTGGTGGAATTGATGAGAAAGCAGGCAGAAAATTTTGGCACGGAATTCCTTGAAGGCGATGTGTCTTCGGTGAAGCTTTCTCAACGGCCGTTTACGCTGCGCGTGGATGAGCAATCCATTGAGGCTCGCGCGCTCATCATTGCCACAGGCGCTTCAGCCAAACTTTTGGGCCTTGAGTCAGAACGGAAGCTGCTCGGTCACGGCGTCTCCACCTGCGCCACTTGCGACGGATACTTTTTCCGCGGCAAAGAAGTCGCGGTCGTGGGCGGCGGGGATACGGCTGCCGAGGATGCCCTGTTCCTCACCCGGTATGCCACGGAGGTCAACCTGATCCATCGCCGCGACCAGTTGCGCGCCTCGAAAATTATGCAGGACCGTCTGCGGAAAAACGACAAGATCAAATTCACATGGAACACCGTCGTCACGGACATTCTTGATCCTGCCCAAAACCGCGTCAGCGCCGTCAAGCTGAGGAACGTGGAGAACGGGGAGCAAAACTTGAAAAATTGCGACGGCGTTTTTATTGGCATCGGCCATTCGCCCAATACGGCCTTATTCCGCGGCCAATTGGACATGAACGAGCAGGGCTATCTCATCACGCGCGACGGGAGCAAGACGAATGTTCCCGGGGTCTTTGCCGCCGGCGACGTTCAGGACCACATTTACCGCCAGGCCATCACCGCGGCAGGCTCGGGCTGCATCGCCGCGATGGACGCCGAGCGGTTCCTCGAGGCTGAGCATTAGGCGGCTTGTCCATGGGTTCCAGGCGCAACAGAATAATCGGAACGAGGAAAGTAATCAGCGGGAATCTGACCTATGTCACGGAAACCCGGATGAATAAGGTGAGGGCTTCCCTCACCGGGACGCCCCATCTTCGCTGCGGAACCGGAACCCCTTAGTTGTTCCCCCGCCCGTTTATGCTTCGAAACCTGCTGCTGTATCTTTCCGATTCCCAGGCCGCGCGCCAATGGCTCACATCAAGCCCGCTCGGCCGCCGGTTGGCGGCGCGGTTCATCGCCGGTGAAACCATGGCAGATGCTCTCAGAGTGGTTCGCCAACTGAACGATGAAGGTTTTGTCGCGACCCTCGATTACCTGGGTGAAAACGTTCGTGAACCGCGTCAGGCGGCAGAGGCCGCCGATGTGTATCTCAATCTGCTGGACCGGTTGGCCGAGGAGAATGCTCAATCCCACGTTTCCGTGAAGCTGACGCAGCTAGGATTGGCCCTCCGGGAAGACCTGGCGCGAGCATATCTGGCCAGAATTGTCCAACGCGCCAGCCTTCACAAAATTTTTGTCCGGATTGACATGGAGGGTTCGGCCTGTACGGAAAGCACGCTGCGAATTTTGCGCCAGATTGATGCTGCCAGAGACACGCTGGGTGTTGCCATCCAGGCTTATCTTAATCGCAGTGAAAAGGACATCGAAGACCTGATTCGGGAGCGTGTCCGCGTCCGGCTGGTCAAAGGGGCCTACAAGGAACCGCCCGATATAGCATTTCCCAGCAAGACGGAAGTGGACCGGAACTTTGCCAGGCTCATGAGGAAACTCCTCGCGAGTGGGGAATATCACGCCATCGCCACGCATGACTCCAGAATGATTGCTGCCACCGAAGCATACGCGCGCGAGCTTGGCCTGGGCCACGATCGGTTTGAATTTCAGATGCTCTACGGCATCCGCCGCCAGCTTCAGCGTCAACTCCGGGCCCGATCTTACACCGTGCGGGTTTACGTCCCTTTCGGCCGCCAGTGGTACGGCTATCTGACGCGCCGGCTGGCGGAACGGCCCGCCAACCTCCTCTTCCTGGTTCGCAACTTGTTTCGAGGCTAAAGTTGCGCTTCTTTGCTGAACCCGAGACTCCGCTCTCCGTGGCTCCATAGCCGCCCTCAAATTCCCTACAGGGGGGACGTCGGGCGATATTGGGGCGCGCAAAGAAGCAGGGATGCAACCTCACAATTTCAGGGAAACGGCCATCCCATCTCGAAGCGGGACAATCGTGGTCCATAATTGGCGGGAACTATAGATCAACCGATTAAAAGTCTGTATAGCGCGAGTTTCCACGTCTTTCGCCTCGGATTTTCTTGTTACTTTTCCCGACCACAGCACGTTGTCCGTAATGAAAAGCCCGCCCTGCCGCAACCGAGGTAATGCCCGACGGAAGACGGTTGGATATTGCGTCTTCGAGACGTCGTTGAAGATCAGGTCAAATTTGCCGGGCGCGCGCCCCAGAGAGCTAAGCGCCTCGCCGACGAGAAACCGGACTCGGCTCTCCACGCCCGCTCGGCGGAGGTAAGCTTTGGCTCGCTCCGCATTGCGCTCGTCGGAATCGGTATAGTAAACCACCCCCGCGTCCCCCACCGCTCGCGCCAACCAAAGGGTAGAGTAGCCGATTGCCGAACCAAGCTCGAAGATGCGTCGCGCGCGAACTAAGCGTGCCATCTGATAGAGAAATCGCCCACAGGCAGGCCCTACAATCGGAACGCTATGCTCCGCGGCGTAGCGTTCCATCTCCCGCGGGACTGCATCGCGACGAGGCAGCAGTGCGTACAAATAGTTCTCAACTTGTGGATTTATAATCTTCCTCAACCCGCCCTCCTTTCCTGACCGGTGCCCTCAGTGGCGCAATATTGTAGCGCATCCGGCGAACCTGGCACATCACTATGAGATTTGGTAGGGCGGCTACCACAAATTAGATATCGCATCCAGGGGGGGCTCCCTGAGTCCGAAGGTTTTCGGACCCTTTTACTTTTCAGTTGGTTAGTAGCGTGTAACGGGATGCTGATTGGCAGGCCACGTGCGAGTACTGCGATCAAACACTGGCACCGCAGGGGTGCCGAGATGGAGCGCACCATGTTTTCACGCCTATGGGCCCACACCTTGGTTGAAATCCTCCTGGTCGCATTAACCTCAGTCACCGCCTTCGCGCAATATGGTGGCGGGAGCGGGGGAACTACTTCGGGTTCGTCTTCCGGCACTTACACGGCCCCGAGCGGAGGGTATAGCTCGGGAGCAACCATTGGCATCGTGGCAGGCGCAGTAGCTGGCGTTGTGATTGCTTACCTGCTCCTGCACAATCGCGAAACCTTGGTAGGCTGCGTCGAAAAGTCATCGAACGGCATGAAGCTGATGAACGAGAAGGACAAGCGCACATACGCGCTCGAGTCTGGCGCCAGCCCACTTAAGGTCGGCGATCGGATGGCCCTGAA
>JAJYNF010000067.1 GCA_021786455.1 Acidobacteriota bacterium | reverse complement strand
GCATTCGTCGTCTCGAACCGGCCTCTCGCCCGTCAGGATAGTGCCGCCGCGTTGCGCTTTGCGGCGACGCTCCCGCCAGTCATGACTCAGCCGCCGTGTCCGTAATTACTTCTTAACGGAAGGCTTGATGGCGAAAAGGGATTGCCCGTATTCCACCGGCTGACCATTCTCCAGGTAGATGCGCACGACCTCTCCCGCCACTTCAGACTCGATCTCATTCATCAACTTCATCGCTTCGATGATACACAAGACTTGCCCCACCTGAACTGGGTCGCCGAGCTTGACGAATGCCGGGGCATTCGGCGCGGAGGCGGGGTAGAACGTGCCCACCATCGGCGATTTAACGATGTAGAGTCCTTCGGTGGACTCTTCCGCGGTGGCTTCGGTCGGCGCCGGCGAGCCGTGAGCAGCAGGCGGCGCAGGTAACAGACTTTCCGCCGCCAGCGGGGGGGGCTCCGCACTGGCGCCGACGGGCGGAGCCGCAGGGACGTATGCATCCGCCCTCAAGCCGCGGCGAATGCGAATCCGCATCCCCGATTTTTCCATTTCAAATTCCGCAATTTCCCGGTCAATAAGCAGGTCAATGATTTCCTGAATCTCGCGGAGGTCCCAGGAACCTTCCTCACGCCGTGACGGACCCTTGTTAGTCATTCTTCGACCTCACAGTCGGCCTCTCCACCGGAGTTAAACAACCCACAAGACCGCCCCCATCGCTTTCTTCTTCCTTCGCCGGGTGACCATAGCCATTCTCTCGTTTAAGCCTACCAGATAGAGGGGGCTGCCGGGGCCCCACGCGCTAATCAATCATCCAATCGTCCTTGGGCGATGGGGTGAGGAGTTGACACCCCTCGCGAGTTACAAGCAGCGTGTCCTCGATTCGCACGCCGCCCAGCCCCTCCACGTAAACGCCCGGCTCGATTGTGATCACATTCCCTGGCTGCAGTTTCACCGCTTCGCGCCTTGCTATCTTGGGCTCTTCGTGAATCTCAATGCCCACTCCGTGGCCGGTGCTGTGGGTGAAGTATTTGTCGAGGCGGCGCGCAGCCAACTCCCGTCGAGCTAGCCCGTCCACTTCCTCGGCTTTAACCCCAGCGAAGACCCCCTCGATAGCTTTTAGCTGCGCCGCTCGAACTCCCTTGTAAAGCCTCCGGATTCGCGCGCTTGGCCTTCCACAAAAGAGAGTTCGCGTCAGATCCGAGCAGTATCCGGAGAGTATAGCACCCAGGTCCAAGATAACCAAGTCGCCTTCCTCCAACAACTTGGAAGATGGCCGGGCATGGGGTAAGGCTGTTCTTGGGCCTGAAGCGACAATCGTCTCGAAGGCTGGCCCTTCGGCTCCCTCTCGCTTCATCCGATATTCCATCTCCGCTGCCAAGTCGAGCTCACGGACGCCGGGTCGAATCGTGGACTTCACGCTTTGAAACACCTTTCCGGTCAACTCACAGGCCCGGCGAATGGCTTCAATCTCCATCTCGTCCTTCACGGCCCTCAGAGCGCGCGCAACCGAGCCGGAGGGAACCCAGATCAACTTGCCGCCAGCCGCTTCTCTAAGAAGGCTGAAATTTTTCTGGGATAGATGGGTATCCTCGAATCCGACGCGACCGCAGGAATTCCTGCTGAGCCAGCAACCCGCAAATTGAGTTAGGCCAATTCGAACTTCGGCCACCTCAACGCCTTGGGCTTGCCCACGGGCCTGAAGAGTGTATCGAGGATCCACCCATAGGATCGCAGCCTTTGCTTCCAGGTAGGCCAAGCCCGCGCTGCCTCGGAACCCCGTCAAATAAAAAAGGTTGGAGGGATCGGAAACGACCAAGCCTCGGATTTGCCGGGCCTTAAGCCGCTGGGCTAATGCCTGTCGCCGAGCCAGAAAGAGGCTCTGTTTTCCCCCAGATGTTTTCTCCATAAAACAAAAGGGAGGGAGACCCCGGCCTCCTCCCACAGGCGTGGAACCTGATGAGCGGAACGCGAGGACTAACCCGGCAGGACTCGCGGCGTAACGAAGAACAACAACTCCTGATCGTTGCTGGTCGTGTTGCTGTTCTTAAAGAGATGCCCTAAGACCGGTATGGCGCCGAGCCACGGAACCTGAGTCACCGCTTTCGACCGGCCGGTTACGTTCACCCCGCCGAAGACCACGGTGCCGCCGTTCGGGACAAGGACCTGCGTCGTCGCAGACTGGGTCGCAATGCTCGGCCCGGCGGAGGTGAGCGCTGGCCCCGGCGTTGCGTTAGTTACCTGAATTGTAAGGAAAACATTCCCATCCGCCGTTACCTGCGGCGTCACCTGTAACTCCAGCGAAGCTTGGACGTATTGGATGCTGATGGTGTTATTGATTGTCGTTTGAATCGGGATTTGCGTCCCTTGGATGACCGTACCCTGCACGTTGTTCTGCGTCACGATTGAGGGCCGGGAGATGGTTTTCGCTTCCGACCGAGTTTCCGCGGCCGCAATGGCGGCATTGATGTTGTACAGGTGTCCGGCGTTCGAGATCACAAAAACACCGAACCCACCCGCCGTCCCGGTGGTCACCGTAGGCGGGCGGACAGACGTCGCGCCCACGTTTAGACCCGTCGCCCCTCCCGCAATCGTCGAGCCTGAAGTATTGGTCAGCGCCGTCGAGAGGGCCGTCTGCAAGTTGCGCGCAAAATTGGTGGTAACCTGAACAATGCGCGCTTGAATTGAAACCTGAGCAGCCTTCGTATCCAGCTTGTTGATGACGCTCTCAATCATTGGAATGCGTTGCGGGATGTCGGAAATGATGAGCGTATTCGTGCGGTCGTCCACCAGCACGCTGCCGCGCGAGCTCAACGCTCCCCCACCCACCCAAGACTTAAGCAGTTTGGCGATGGTGGAAGCCTTGGCGTAACTGACGCGGCGAAAGACCGTGACCAGTGGGGCCGCTTCCATTTTGGCTTCCGCCAACTTCTGTGACTGAGTCTGCTCGGCCTGCAAGGTGGATAGCTTGGCAATTCGTAGCACGTTACCCTGGAGTTGATCGCCCAAGGCGTTGTCTCGCAGGACGATGGCCAGGGCTTGATCCCAAGGCACATCGTTCAGGTCCAAGGTCACGGTACCCGTAACGTCAGGGTCCACGATCACGTTCAAGCCGCTGATTTCATGAATCAGGCGGAAGAAATCCTTCAAGTCAACATCCTTGAGATCAAGCGAAATGGGTTGGCCGGTGTACTGCGGTGTTGCCGAGCTTTGAGTGGCTCCCATCTCCGAAGCCAAGGGGTTGGATCCTGCCAGCGGATGCGTTTGACCGGGTAGCGCGGCCAAGCTGGCCTCAGCCGAACCGCCCATCACCCCCGCTGCCGCCGCGGCTTCCGCCGACGCCGGCAACATCGGTTTCGGGTCAGAGTTGATACGGGTTTCTGCCACTGGGTCAGCAGGCGGGTCTTTGACCTCTGCCATGCTTTCCGCGGAAGGAGCCACGGCCTGAGTCGAAGGCCGAATAGAGGCGCTTTCTGTTGAAGCAGCTTGAGAGCGCAGTCTGTTATTCGCCCCGTAAGTTTCTGGACTCGGTAGAGCGATCGAACTCTCGGCATTCACATCCGTCGGCGCCCTCAGTGTGATTTGGAGCCGAGACGCGCTTGGGCGGACGTTATATCGTGGGTGACCCGCCAGATCCGCCACCACTCTCACGACCCCACCGTCCTTTTGACTAAACCGCCCCAGCCGCACGTCGGTGACGAAAGGCGCATCCGCCAAGTATCTCCAGCGCTCCGATACGTTGCGAGCGCCATCAAGGTCCACGACCAACCGGCTCGGGTGGTTCAGTTGGAAATAGTGGTATGCCGGCCGGCCGTCGGTCTGAATGCTAATCAAGGTTTCCCGGCCGCGGTCCGCAGTCCGAATCGCAACGTTGGAGACTTGAATCAGGCCGTTTGCTGGCTGAGCGACCGGCAACGTAGTTGGGTTCGCGCGCAACGCTCCGGAAACGGCGCCTTTCACTCGCGCGCCCCAAACCAGGGCGCCCGTTATCCCCGCCGCAAGCAGGATTCGGCCCGTCCAACGGGCGGACGAACTCAAAATATTGGCATCTCTTCTCATCGTGTCGCTCCAGCCGCCGGACCTAGCGATTTCACCACTTCCACCGTGGTGAGCCGGCCGTTTGCCTCCAGATGGTTCTGTTTGAAGTACACCGCATGGGGAGTAATCTTCTCGACGCTTCCGTCGTAAAGCTGATCGCTAACCTTCAGGAAGTACGCGCGATTCGTATAGTTCGTGACCACGGCGATCATCCTGCCGGTCTCGTTTTCGCGCACAATACCCTCCAGACGAAGCTGGCCGATGATCAGGCCCCGAATGCCGGGCGGCAGCGGGCCCGTTGGCAATCCGGAACGGTTGGGCACCGGCGGGGGCGGGATATAGAAAGGGTCTCTTTTGCCGACTCCGAATGTCCGCCTCGCGGGCTCCACCACGCGGTTCATCACACGAGGCTTTGCGCCGGCCGCCATTCCAACTGGCTCCGGGACCCCCATGGCCAAGCTTGAAAACCCACTCAGGACCACGCAAGCCACAATCAGGCCCGCAAGCCTGTGCTTTCCCATTGCCATCCGCAGGTGATAAAGCCTTGCGTTTGTCATGTCCTCCGTACCTACCTTCGGGCCGCTGCGGCCGTCGGTTTCGCGCCTGCCGCGGGCGCAGGAGTGTTGTAATAGGTCGTGATCACACAGTTGGCCCCGACGGTCTCGCCCGGTGATATCGTATAATTGCCCATGCCTCCGCCCGCCGGAGGCCCGAGCGTCAGCCCGGAAACCGTCACGATTCTCTGTCCATGGGCCAAGCGATTGAAAAAGTTGAGCAACCCGTAATACGTCCCGTCCAAGCGCACACTGAAGGGTAATTCGACATAGAGGCGCCGTCTGACCGCGGCTTGCGCGACGAAGGAACGAACGTGGACTCCCGTGTCCACGCCGGCATGATAGACCGTCTGCACAAACACGTCGGTGTCAGGATGATCAGGAACAATCGAGCGCAGCGTCTGTAACTGCTGTTGTAATTGCTGGATGCGGCTTAGGTATTCGGCCCGCTCTTGCAGGAAAGCCTCGTTCTTGTCATTCTGTGCCTTCAACGTAGCCACCTGGACCTGGAGGTTATTCCGTTGGCTCACCTCTGGGAGCGCATAGTACCAGAAGATGAAAACAGCCACGGCTACGGCAATCCCAATGAGGATTGCGGCTTGAACGCCGGATGTAAGCTCGTTAAAGCTCTTTGCCATGCCTTTCTCCTACTTGCCCGCTGGCTGGCCACTCACGGTAGGCCGAGCGGGGCCGCTCGCCCCCGCCGCTTGCGGCGGAGCAGGAGGCTTGTACTCACATTCGAGTCTGAATTGGTAGCTTACTTCGTTTTGCCGGTTGTTCTGGAAATACTGCTCCAGCAGCACATGAGCGAACTCCGGAGAGCTCTTGAGCTCCCGCATGAAGTTCGCAATCGAG
>JAJYNF010000270.1 GCA_021786455.1 Acidobacteriota bacterium | reverse complement strand
TCAAAGACCGCGTTGTAGCTCTTGGCAATCTGGAGCAACGGGTCGTTGATGTTGAGAGAAAGGTTCCAGATGACCGCGCCGTGGGAATATTGACAAGCGGCCTGGATCGAACCCATGAACGCTCGCACGCTGGGTTCGCCTTTATGCCAGGAAGTCCCCTGGGCATAAACTCCGCCATAGACCGGGAAGCGATTGCCAACCACCGCCTGGGTGTTTTCTAGAAATGAGGCAAACCCCAGACCGCGTTCCAGGTTCATCCACCATAGCCAGACTCCGTCCACGCATCCTTCGAGAATGTCCGCCTTTCTGGCATTGAGATCGTACAGTGTCGGGACAAAGAGGAAATGCGGGTTGATGCTTTGCTTGACCTCATAAATCCGGCGGAGATAAGCATGGGTAAAGGTCTTCGGGTTGAAACCTACGAACAGGTCGTCAATGTTCACCCCGCGCAAGTGCGGGTATTTGAGCGAGAGCTCGGCCAGTACCCGAAACCACTTCACGTAATCGGTGTCATAAGGATGGGAATCGCCGCCTTCCGTGGGGGGGATGAGAATCGCCCAAAGATCGATATCGGCCGCCTGAGCGGCCCTGAGCAAGTTTTGAAAGTCCGACCAAGATAAGGGAGGCTTGTCTTCGATGGGCATGGCGACACACCGAAAGTGGTAGAAACGCAGCAGGGTGATGGTACGGGCGACGTCGAGACTATGGTCCGGACCTTGCATCGGCCGGAACCAGGCGCAAGGGCCATCGCCCAGCGCATGCCAGCTTTCTCCGTTGCTTCGAGATGGCTTCATGTGTGCGCCGTCTTTTCCCGGCGCGGCCAGGCCGCTACCGCTCACCAACAACAGAATGAGAAATGCCGCCTGCAAGTTGCGCATAAAGGTTCTCCGTGAAAGCCGTATGTGCCGGGGTTCGCGTTTCTTAGCGGCCGCCTGGCCGATAATACCGGATGCGCGAAGCGTAGGGTGCCAACAGGTTCTTCAAATCCTGGACCGCGCCCGTTCCCACGTTGGCGCTGACCAGCACGGCAGGAGGTTTTCCCCGCGCCGCAAGCTGGCGCGCCGCTTCAATGAGAGTGCCGTGGAGCAGCGCCGCTCCGGCGATGGTAGAAAGTGGGCCCATCTTCGCGGGCAGGCCGGGGACCTCGACGACCGCGTCGCCGGACGGGCAGTGGTTATCCAGAATGCAATCGGCGATTTCAAAAAGGCACTTCCCGGAGGGATGGCGCGGGGTCGAGGCGCGGGAGTGTGCCAGGCTGGTCAGGGCGATGACCTTCATTCTGGCGGCCTTCATGCGCAGGGCCATTTCCACCGGCAGCGCGTTCCGGCCGGAATTGGAGATGACGATCCCGGCGTCACGAGCTTCGAAGCCCGCCAACCGGGCAAGCTCTTCCGCCGCCTCGGTGCTCCGCTCGAATTCTGTGCTCTCCGTGGCGCCCCGTTCAAATCCCAGACGCCCATCCAAAATCGGATTGACCGCCACCAGCCCGCCCGCGCGATAGAAGATCTCCTGAGCCAGCAGCGAAGAATGCCCGGTTCCAATCGCCTGAAGGATTCCACCGCTTTCCAATGCAACCGCAATGAGTGAGGCCGCTTGGCGCATCGCCGAGAAGTCGAGCGACTGCAGCAAGGCTCGTGCCGATGCGAAATATGCTTCCAGCGGGTCCAGGGAATTTGCCGACATGGGAGCTTAAGCATAGCGCAGCCCGCGCGGGCCTTCAACCGCAGCATTCGATCCAGTCGCCCCAAACGTCATGGAGTTGCCGAAGCGTGGCACCCTGGTAATTTGACGTTCAAATCGCTACGTCATCTGGCAACCTGACGATGCCTCTCGAGGTCGCCCTGCCTATTTCGCCACTTGGGCGAGGTGCAGCCCTCGGCACATACACAAAATCCGAACGCGTAAGCGCCACTCCCGCTCGACCGCCTTCAGCTTCGCGCGTGGCGTGCCCACCAAGGACTGGCCGCCCCATTTGCGCAGCGCGGCCAGATTCTCTTCACTCACGATGCCGCGGTCAAAAACCCCAATGCGCTCTGCGCGTTGAAAACTTCGGGCGTGACAATTTACTCAGAACCGCGCAAGCCCTGACGAACTTCGGCCAATCTCCTGAGCATGCACACCGAGTTGACCAGCGAGAACCGCGGCATTATGCTTGGCGACGTAGGTTTCGATCAGAAGTGCCACGAGTCGTTGGGAAGCCCACGCGCAGACGCGCGTAGGGGGGCTGTGGAGGAATCAGGTGCGGAGAGGGGGGATAGGTGCTGAATCGTGGAACGAAGCTTGGGGTCTATGAAATCCTTTCGCCCCTCGGCGCGGGCGGGATGGGGGAAGTGTATCGGGCGCGGGACACCAAGCTCAATCGCGACGTGGCGCTGAAGTTTCTCTCTGTATCGCTGGGCTTCAGCCCGGCAGGCGCCGACCCTTCGCTGTGCTCAGGGCAGGCTCTGAAGGTCGGCGCTACGGATCCCGCGGCGATGACGCGCTTCGAGCGCGAAGCGAAAGTTCTCGCCTCGCTGAATCATCCCAACATCGCGGCGATTTACGGCCTGGAAGAATCGAACGGCGTTCGCGCGCTGGTGATGGAGTTGGTCGAAGGCCCGACGCTGGCGGAGCGGATTGCGGCGATGCATCCCCTCACCCGTCCCGCGTCGCGCGACACCCTCTCCTCGCCAGCAGGGAGAGGGCAAAAAGCTTCCGACTCTCAACCCTCGCCCTTTGGGAGAGGGTGGCCCGCCGGGCCGGGTGAGGGCTCACCGTTGGCGCCGGACGAGACCCTCGCGATCGCCCGCCAGATTGCCGAGGCGCTGGAGTACGCGCACGAGCGCGGCATCATCCATCGCGACCTGAAACCCGCCAACGTCAAGATCACGCCCGACGGCGCAGTCAAGGTGCTCGACTTCGGCCTGGCGAAGGCGCTCGCGCCGGAGGATTCGGCGGCGGACCTCTCGAACTCGCCCACGCTGAGCGCGGCCGCGACGCGGGCGGGCGTCATCATGGGCACGGCGGCCTACATGTCGCCCGAGCAGGCAAAGGCCAAGCCCGTGGACCGTCGGGCCGACATCTGGGCGTTTGGCTGCGTGCTGTATGAAATGCTGTCGGGCCAAAAGGCATTTGACGGCGAAACGGTTTCGGACGTTCTCGCCGCCGTCATCATGAAAGACCCGGACTGGACGGCGCTGCCCGCATGGACCTCCGACGTCTCGATCATTGCCTACGCGCGGCTCGACCATTCCGGTCTCTGGGACATCTGGGAAGTCCCGGCGCTGGGCGGAACGCCGAGGCGCGTCATTCTGAACGCCGCCGATCCCGCCTGGTCTCCCGACGGCCACTCGCTCGCATACGAAAACACGGCCAACGGCGCACTTTGGGTCTCCGGCGCTTCTGGCGAGAATGCGCACCGTGTGGCGCCTGCCGTCGCCGCCGGACGGCGCGACACCGAGCCGCGCTTCTCCCCGGACGGTCGCCAAATTGCCTTTGCCGCCCGGACCGGCGGGCCTCACGGCGAGCTTGAAGTCGTGGACCTTGCTTCGGGCAAGGTGCGCCAGGTGACGCGCGACGGAGCGCTGGCTCTTTCGCCTGCTTGGTCGGCGGACGGACGATTTATTTACTTCGCCTCAAGCCGCGGCGGGACGTTGAACATCTGGAAAATCGCCGCTTCTGGCGGCGAGCCGGAACAAATTACCGCCGGCCAGGGCGATGACGCGCAGCTCGACGTCTCCTCGGACGGAAAGGAGATTGTTTTCTCGACCTGGCGTGAGGACATCAACATCGCCCAGTTAGACCTGGAAGCGAAGCCGGGACAGCAGAGCGTGAAATCGCTGACCACCGATCCCGCCCGCAATCAGATTGCTCCCGTTTACTCTCCCGACGGGAAACACATCGCTTACTTCTCCAACCTTAAGGGCGTTGAAAGAGAAGGAATCTGGGTCTCGAACGCCGACGGCTCAGACCCCGTGCAACTGGTTCAGGATGGCCGGGTCAACGTTTTTCCCGAATGGACGCCCGACAGCCAGCGATTGATCTATTGCTCGGAGCCGCTCTTCGGGGGCGAAGACGAATATCGTGTCGTTCCGGTTTCGGGCGGTGCGCCGGAAACGCTCCTTAAGGATGCTCCTGACGAGTATTTCGACGTTGGACTCGACGGGCGACTGCTCCTTCTTGGCGCCGAGGATCGGGTCGAATCTTTCGACCCGCGAGACCACAAGACCGAAACGCTCGGGACCCTCCCGGCCGGCGAGAAGCTGGGCCCCTTACGCTGGTCGCCCGATGAGCGCTCCGTTGCATATATGGTTCGCGCCAGCCGCCAAGACGATCCCAATGCTGGGCTTTGGGTGACTGATTTTAAGAGCCCGCCGCGCCAACTCTTCCGCGGCTGGGTTGACTGGTACGCGCGCGGCCCCGGTAATGAGATTGACTTCATCGCGGGGAAACCTGATTTGAACGGAGCCCTCTGGAAGGTACAATGGAATGGCCAGGGCCTCACTCGGACTTCCATCACCGTCCCAATGATCGCCTCTTATTGGGTGAACCCGGGGCAGAACACGGATGATTATTTCTCCGTTTCACCCGACGGACGTCATCTGGCGTTCGATATACAGTCGGTTCTCGGGGCGAACATCGGCATGATTCGAGGCGTTCGCTAACGTCCAAGCCGCTGACGGGCCCGGCGAGCGCCATGCCGATCACGCTGGTCGCCAACTGGCCGGCGCTGCTGAAGAAACCGTGACGAGGGGCGAGGGGCGAGCAGGACCAAATTTGGAGAATGTCAAACTGAAATGAGCCTCGCCAGTGGTACAAAAATTGGGCCGTATGAGATTCTCTCGCTGCTCGGGGCGGGCGGGATGGGGGAAGTGTATCGGGCGCGGGACACCAAGCTCAATCGCGACGTGGCGCTGAAGTTTCTCTCACTGGCGACGGGCCCGGCGTTGGTTTCCGAAGAAACCGGCGCTCATAGAGCGCCGCTACAGCCCGACGCCGCGGCGATGACGCGCTTCGAGCGCGAAGCGAAAGTTCTCGCCTCGCTCAATCATCCCAACATCGCGGCGATTTATGGCCTGGAAGAATCGAACGGCGTTCGCGCGCTGGTGATGGAACTGGTGGAAGGCCCGACGCTGGCGGAGCGGATTGGGACGGCGCAGACCCCTCGCCCCGAACCCTCTCCCCGTGAGCGGGGAGAGGGTGGACTGCGAAGCGGGACGGGTGAGGGGATTTCAGAGACCCTCGCGATCGCCCGCCAGATTGCCGAGGCGCTCGAATACGCGCACGAGCGCGGCATCATCCATCGCGATTTGAAACCCGCCAACGTCAAGATCACGCCCGACGGCGCAGTCAAGGTGCTCGACTTCGGCCTGGCGAAGGCGCTCGCGCCGGAAGATTCGGCGGCGGACCTCTCGAACTCGCCCACGCTGAGCGCGGCGGCGACGCGGGCGGGCGTCATCATGGGCACGGCGGCCTACATGTCGCCCGAGCAGGCCAAGGCCAAGCCGGTGGACCGCCGCTCCGACATCTGGGCGTTTGGCTGCGTGCTGTATGAAATGCTGTCGGGCCAAAAGGCATTTGACGGCGAAACGGTTTCGGACGTGCTCGCCGCCGTCATCATGAAAGACCCGGACTGGACGGCCTTGCCCCAGACGACGCCAGTCTCGATCGAGCGCCTGGTTCGTCGCTGCCTGGTGAAAGATCCCAAGCAGCGCCTGCGCGACATCGGTGACGCGCGGATTGCGATTGAGGAAACGCTAACCGCCCCCCCCTCACCCTCGATCCCTCTCCCCGCAAGCGGGGAGAGGGTGGGCCGCGAAGCGGAACAGGTGAGGGGCCGGTCGCCCCTCCACCGCGCCCTGCCCTGGACGCTTGTCGGAGTGCTGGCCGTCGTCGCCGCCATCGCGACCGTCGGCTATCTTAATCACGCAAAGCCGCCGAGCTCGTGGACCGGCGTCATCCTTGGAGGTCCGCCAATTTCGGAGAATCCGCGCCTTTCTCCGGACGGGCATCTGCTCGCGTTCATCGGAAACGATGCTGAGGGTGTGATGCAGCTCTGGGTGATGCAACCCGAATCCGGCAATAGTCTGATGCTCACGCACAACCGCGCGCGCGGCTACGTCTGGAACTGCTCCTGGTCACCGGATGGCAGCCGGATTTATTACGATCGCTGGTATGACCAGCCGGGAGGGGTTTACTCCGTCCCGGCTCTTGGAGGCAGCGAGCAGCTCGTTCTTGACAATGCCATGGACCCCGAGGCATTGCCCGATGGCAGCCTTCTCGTGATCCGATTGAACTCGGCGGGCCGCTACCAATTGTTCCACTATTCGCCGGCATCGGGGCAACTCAAAGCTGAGCCGCTGGCAGTCGCCTTTGGCCCGGGCCAGGATTACATTCGAGCCATTCCCGGAAGCATGAAAGCCCTGGTAATCGGGAGCCAAATCGGGTCCGGGGCGCAAGCCGGCAGGCACCTCTACATCCTGGACGTGACCTCGGGAAGCGTTCGGAAGCTACCCGCGGAATTCCCAGGCGAGTTTGCCAACTATGACGTAACCGTGGGCGTCACGCGCGACGGAAAGCACGCGCTTATCTCATCTCCCAGGGGAGACACATTTCAGGTGACGTCCATTCCCTTGAGTGGCCGTGTGGCGCCCCAAACGCTGTTCGACCTCGACCAGCCCGTGTATTCGCTGGACCCTGGCCCCCATGGCAGCATCTACCTCGACCAGAACGACCGCGAGTCCGAGTTGGTGCGCTTTTCCCCCGAAGGCGGTCCGGTGGAGAAGATTGCCTCGCTGGCTAACCCCAACGGACTTGACGATTTCGCGGTGTTGCCCGACGGCCGCGCGATTTGGGCTGAAGGGACCGGTTCACGCGCGCGGCTGATTTTGGTTGAGCCTGGAAAGAGTCCCAGCCCGTTGATTAGCGGCAATGAAGAAACCGCGGGTCCGATGACGGCCGTTGGGTCCGACGAGGTGGCGTTCATGATCGGGCCACAGCCTCGGCACACGATTGCGCTGGCCGCGCTGAGCACCGGCCGTATCATTCGACAACTGGCCTTCGATCACGGAACGGTTACGGAACTGGCCGCCTCGCCGGACGGAAAAACGCTCTATTGCGTGGCTGACGGCGCGGTCTGGTCCCTTCCTCTCGCTCGAGGCGAGGCCCGGGAGCTTGCCACCGGAGATAGCATCGCGGTGGACGCTTCCACTGATAGCCTGGTGGTTGAGGTCCGAGGAAGGCGCAGCAGCCGCTTGGTTCGCGTTCCGTTGGCGGGCGGGCCGGAGCAAGAGATTCCAGGACAGTATCATTTGGGATACGTTCTCGATGCTGGCAGCATCCGCAACGGCGAGATTGTGGCGCCGATGAGTTCGCCCACGTGGTACTGGCCGCCCGGAATTTTCGATTTGGCGACCGGAAAGGCCGCGACTATCCCGCTCGATTACACGAGCGACTTCCACTATATGGATTGGACTCCGAACGGAAGGATCATGGCTGTGACCATGGACTGGGTTGGAACGATTTGGAAGTTCTCGCCTGAGAAGAGGTAGCTCCTAAAACAACCCGACTGAGGTCCGCTTTATTGGCCTGAGAAGTCCGGCCCGCCGCCGGCTGGCTCAGACCCGCCCGGTCCGCGAAAGAATGGTCATGAATGATTCGAGCGATGGCCGCTGGGTGTCGCCCAAGCCGAGTGGCGTGAAGATTGTAAACCTGGAGGACCCGCAGACCCGAACCCTGTACGCCTATGTCCACGGCAAGCCGACGACGCTGAATGACCCCACTGGACTTGTTCAGGAGTGCAGCGTGGCGGAAAAAAGGACCGGCCAAGCCTGCTCCAAAGTGGTAAACCCCGAGCTGGAAGGCTTCCGCCTCGGCGCCGCACGTGCCCCGCGCCCATAGATCCATCGCTGCAAGGTCCGTAACCTCAAGCCGTATTCTCGCGCAAATTGAGGCTGGGTCAACTTGCTTCCTGCGCTTTTCGATGTAGGTTGCAACAAATTTTGCGCAGCCGGTGACCGCGATTCGCTGCATCCCTGGCCGCGCGAACTTTCGTGGTAGGATTGCTGTTTCGATTTCAACAGTTGGAGCTGACATATGATTCCTCGCTACACTGGCCCGGAGATGAGCCGTCTTTGGAGCGATGAAAACAAATTTCAAACCTGGCTTGCGGTCGAAATAGCCACCGCCCAAGCCGAGGCCGAAGCCGGCTTAATTCCCCAAAGCGCCGCGCGGGCCATTCGCCGGAAAGCGCGCTTCGATGTGGCGCGCATCCTCGAAATCGAAAAAGAGGTCAAGCACGACGTCATCGCGTTCACCACGAATGTCGCCGAGCACATCGGCCGCGAAGCTCGCTATCTCCACTTTGGCCTGACGTCGAACGACGTTGTGGACACGGCGCAGGCGCTCCAAATTCAGCAAGCCTCGGCGCTCATTCGCGTCGGCCTTGAGCGCCTGGGCAACGTCCTGAAGAAGCGCGCCTTTGAGTTCAAACACACGCCGATGATTGGCCGCACGCACGGCATTCATGCCGAACCCATCACGTTTGGCCTTAAGCTGGCTGTGTGGTATGCGGAAAATCGGCGGAATTTGGAGCGGCTGGATTTTGCCGCCGAACAAATGCGGGTGGGCAAAATTTCCGGTGTCGTTGGCGCCTACGCGCATCTCTCGCCGGCGATCGAGAAGAAAATTCTCAATAAGCTCGGCCTCGAACCTGCGCCCGCCTCAACGCAGGTCATCCAGCGCGACCGCCACGCCTTTTACGTCGCAACGCTTGCCGTCATTGCGGCGTCGCTTGAGAAAATCGCGCTCGAGATTCGTCACTTGCAGCGCACGGAAGTCCGCGAGGCGGAGGAATATTTCGCGCCGGGCCAAAAAGGCTCCTCGGCCATGCCGCACAAGCGGAATCCCGTCCAGGCCGAGCAAATCTGCGGCCTCGCGCGCCTCGTGCGGGCGAACGCGCAGGCGGCGCTTGAAAACGTGGCGCTCTGGCACGAACGCGATATTTCCCACTCCTCCGTCGAGCGCGTCATTCTGCCCGATTCGACCATCCTCGTGGATTACATGCTCGACAAAACCGCCACGCTGGTCGAGAAAATGTTCGTCTATCCCGAGCGCATGATCGAAAACCTGAACCTGATGCGCGGCCTCATCTTCTCCGGACAACTGCTGCTCGATCTTGCGGACAAAGGCGTCTCGCGCGAAGACGCCTACCGCTGGGTGCAGCGCAACGCCATGCAGGTCTGGCAAACGCGCGAGGATTTCCGCGCGCTGGTCGAGCGCGATCCCGACATCCGCAAATTCCTTTCGCCGAAAGAAATCTCCGCCGTCTTTAACGTCGAGAGATATTTGAAGCACGTGGATGATATTTTCCGGCGAGTGTTTAACCGGACTCACGGCGTAGCGGCGAAGTCCAGGCGCGGAACGTAAAATGTCCTACACGCTTCGGCGAGGTCAGGCCCGAGGGCTGCGCGGGGGCGCGAGCTGGGCCACTCGCGCAGAAGGTTCGATTCAAGGGAGGAGATATGCCAAATGAAGGCGTTACGCTGCAACAGGTCGAAGATTTCATCAATAACAAGCTAAAGACCGAGCTCCGAGAAGACATTCTGCACCATAAAATGCTTCGGGAGGGGGACCTCGAGTGCAGCACGTACTACCACCTCCGCAAACTGCTAAAGCCGGACCGCCGCTGGCGGCTCTTCGCGAGGAAGTACGTCAAGGCGATCCGCCGCTACCCTGACCTACTTGTCCTGAAAGACCAAAAGCCCCAGATTGCCATTGAGCTTAAGTGGAGACGTGAAAAAATAGCGTCAAAAGACAGGAATACACTCGGAAAGTGCCTCTCGAAGCTCGGCGTCCACAAAGTGTACTTCATTACCACCGTCATCGAGAAGTCGGATTATAAGAAGCTCCGCTGGAAGAAAGAACCGGAGGAGAAATACCGACTGAAGGAGATTGTGGTTAGGTTGAGTTTGCGCGGCAGACAAAAGCAGAAATGGGAGGCCCAACACGAGGAATACAAAGCCGTTTTTCGGTAAGCAAAGTCAAAGGGTGCGGGCGTCCTAACGGGGGAGCGACTTTTTTGGAGCGCCGGAGCGCCCACTACCGCGCGGCGGGACTTGCATCGCCCGATGTCCCGCTCTTTGGTCCAGGCTTACCCGCACCCAACAACATCTTCCTTCAGCCCACAAGGAATTTCAAGCAAGGGTCGGGAGGGCTGATCTTCCCTACGATGTCCTCGGCAATCCATGGCCCAAAAGTGTTCGTACACAAAATGAGCTAAAATTGGTGTATTATCTTTTTATGAGCCGAACCAACATTGACCTCGACGACACATTGCTTCGCCGCGCGCGGCAACTGACGGGTCTAAAAACCAAGAAGGCGCTCGTTCACAAAGCGCTTGAAGTCCTGGTGCGAACGGAAGGCCGGAAGGGCATCCTTCGGTATTTCGGCAGCGGCATTTGGAAGGGCGATTTAGGTGCCTTGCGCCGGAGCCGCGTCCGGTGAGCGACGGCGGACCGATCCTGGTGGACACTTCGGTTTGGATTGATTTCTTCGGCCCCCGGCCGGGCCCAGCGGGCGAGGAATTGCGCCGGCTCATTGCGGAATCCGAGCCGGTGGTTTTGACCGGCATCGTCGTCGCGGAAGTCCTCCAGGGACTGATCCACAGCGTTGACGTCATCGAAAAGTATCTGGGCCAGTGGGAGCTTCTGGCGCTCGAAGGGTTTGAGGCCTACGCGCGTGCCGCGAAAATGTTTCGAGTAGCGCGGTCGCGCGGCCTGACGTTGACGACGGTGGACGCTCTCATCGCCGCTACCGCCCTGGATTATGGCGCAAGACTTTTCACGCTCGACCGGGATTTTGAGGGGCTTGCCAAGCTTTTGCCGCTCAAACTCTACAGGCCGCGTTGATTGGGAACTTCCGGCGAGGGCTTTGCTTACAGCCGATTGATGACGCTGGCCAAATAGCCGGCGCCGAAGCCGTTGTCAATATTGACCACGGCAACGTTCGAGGCGCAGCTATTGAGCATTCCCAGCAGTGCGGCGATGCCGCGGAAGCTCGCGCCGTAGCCAATGCTCGTCGGCACGGCGATGACCGGCGCGGCTACCATGCCTGCCACGACGCTCGGCAGCGCGCCTTCCATTCCCGCCACAACAATCACCACGCGCGCCTCGCGCAGCCGCCGGCTTTGGCTCAGGATGCGGTGAATGTTGGCGACGCCCGCGTCGTAGATTGCCTCCACGCGATTGCCCATCACTTGCGCGGTGACCACCGCTTCTTCCGCCACCGGAATGTCCGACGTCCCCGCGCTGACCACTAGGATTTTCCCTTTGCCGCGGATTTTCTTGTCGCGAAGAATAGAGATGGCCGCCGACTGCGGATGAAACTCGGCCTTGGGTTCCAGCTTTTGGATGCGCTCGGCGACGTCAACACTCGCGCGCGTGATCAGAATGTTGTGGCGGTTCCGAAGCATCCGGCGGACGATCCCTTCAACATGCTCTGGAGATTTTCCCCGACCGAAGATGACCTCCGGAAATCCCTGCCGCAGCGAACGGTGATGGTCAATGCGCGCGTAGCCGATATTCTCAAAAGGAAGGTTGCGCAGGCGATCCACGGCCTCTTCGACCGGCATTCTGCCGAGCCGGACCTTCCGAAGCATATCGGTGATTTCTTCCGGACTCAATTTGCAGACCTCTTGTTGCAATCGCCCGCTTACTTGCGGATCACACGAGCTCGCCGCGCAAACGGCTGCCGTCCCAGCACTCGCAGTATAACAGCCTGGCTCAGGCTTGGCAGCCGCGGGTTTTCTTGACTTGCCTCGGACGCCTGGCCGACAATGCCCGTTATGCCTTCGCCAGCCAGACCGAATAAAAAAACCTTTGTTTTGGGGGTCACGGGAGCGAGCGGCGCGGTGTTTGCTCGTCGGACGCTCCAGATGCTTGAGGCGGACCCGCGTGTCGGCAAGGTTTACTTGGTTGTTTCGGGCGCCGGCTTGAAAGTCTTGCGCGACGAGCTCGACCTGAAGCCGGCCCGAAGCGCCTCCATCGCCCCGGCCTTGGCCGGCCATCCGGTTCGCAAAACGGAATATTTTTTGGACTCCGACATCGGCGCCACGATTGCGAGCGGCTCTTACCCGCACGATGGCATGGTGGTCATTCCCTGCAGCACCGGCTGCTTGGCGCAAATTGCGAACGGATACTCACAGACGCTGATCGAGCGCGCCGCCGACGTTTGCCTCAAGGAGCGCCGCCGTCTGATCCTGGCCGTCCGCGACACGCCGCTCAGCCGCGTTCATCTTCGGAACATGCTTTTGGCCGAGGAAGCGGGCGCGGATATCTTCCCCATCATGCCGTCGTATTATCATCGCCCGCGAACGATTGAGGATTTGGTGACGCAATTCTGCTGCCGCGTCCTGGCGCATCTTGGGCTCGAGCAGCCGAGCCAGTTTCGATGGGCCGGGGAGAAGGCGGAACGAAAGTTGTGACCGGCGCCTTCAAGAATGCGCGGTTCCTCCGCCTCGACCGATGGTTTGCGCGATGATCATCCGGCTCGCCATCGTCGTGCTGTCGCTCGTTGGACTCTGGGACGCTTTTTACTTCACGCTAGCCTATTACGGAAGGGTTCAGAAGGCGCGCTGGGTTCCGGCGGTGTTGTGCGCGCGCGAAGGCTCGAACTGCGTGACGGTTGTCCAAACGCCCTACGCGCGAGTTTTTCGAGTGCCCAATTCCCTTTTGGGAATTTTCTATTACTCGGCCGTGGTCGCCTGGACCGTCGTCGGCCCGCGACTTGATTTGCGGCTGGGAGGCGTTGCTTTCCCGTTCGTGTGGCTGATGTGGGCCGCTAGCGTGGTGACGGTCTTGCTGGGCTCGTACCTGATTTACGCGCTGTTGAAAAAGCTGCACACCCATTGCCCGCTGTGCTATCTGGCGCACGGGATCAACGCTGTGCTCTTGGTGCTTCTCATTCTGTTTCATTGAAGGGCGGCGTTGGTTGATGAGTGGCGGCGTTAGATTTTCGCGCGGGCCGAAGGTTTAAGGGGATCGAAACCTGTTCGAGGAGGGAAGTTGTCTTTGAAAGAGACTCCAAGCAAGCATGATTCTCGACGCCGGCATTTTCTCTCCACTTGCGTTCGTGGGATGGCGGGGTCAAGCCTCGCGGTGCTGGGGCTTGGCCGGGCGCGGAATCTTTCAGAAGCGGTCGGCTCGCTCAATTCTGTTGGGACGGTCGCCTCACCTCAGGCTCAAGCGGCATCGAGTCCAACAAATTCGCCGCGCCTCTTCGGCCTGATGGCCGACGCCGCTCGCGTGCCGGAGAATATTTCCTACTATCGCCGGTTGATTGATTTCTGCCGTGACGGGAAGTTGAACGCGCTTTTAATGTCCATTACGGACGACCAAGGCTCGGCGCTGCGCTTCAAGAGCCATCCTGAACTCCTCACGCATCGGAACGCGCTCACGCCCAGTGAAGCGCACGATTTAGCCACGTATGCGCAAGAGCGCGGCGTCGAGCTTATTCCCATTATCGAGTCCTTCGGCCACACGCGGTACATCACGGGCGTGCCGCAATACGCCAGTCTGTCCGATCAACCTCCGGGCCAAAAAGGCCATTTTGACGCAGTGATTCCCGTCGCGCCGGCAACGCGGCGCCTGATGGCCGAGCTTTACCGCGAGGCGGCGGAAGTCTTTCCTTCTCGCTATCTTCACGGCGGCTGCGATGAGGTCAATTGGGGCGGCTCAGCGCTCTCGCGCAAAGCTCTGGAAACTCAGTCGCGCTCGGAAATCTGGGCGGATTATCTGAACTTTCTCGACCACGTGGCGCGCGGCTTGGGAAAAGAATTTATCGTTTGGGGCGACTACGTCCTGCACAAGGAACCGGACATCCTGCCGCGTCTCAACAAGGACATCATCGTCATGGACTGGCAATATTATCAGGTTGATCCGCGGCCGCTTGAGCAGGCGGCTCGCAAAGTGATTGAAACAGGTCTAAGAGCCATCGGGGCTCCGGCCATCATCTCCTGTCGTTGGGGGCCGCGCCCCGGCTTGAGCGCGCTTCAGAACATCGAAGCCTATGCGACGGCTTACCGACGCATCCACGACTCGAGGGCGCTCGGCGTCATCGTGACGAACTGGATTCCCTGCCGCTATCTTCAGGATTCCATCTGGGACACATTCGCTTACGCGGCGGTCGCGTTAACCGAAGGCAGCCAGCAAGCCCGCGACTCAGCCTTCCGTGCTTTCGTCGAAACCCATTACGGCGCGGAATGGAACGACAACTGGGCGGACGTCTTCACGACCATCTATGATATTGCGCCCGCTAAGCCGCCTTGCGCTCCGCCGTGGATGGAGCCACGGCTCCCGATTCCCTGGCGAAACGAAGAGGAGTTGAAGGCTGCCGCTCAGGAGCCGCTGGGCGAGGCGCCTCCCTATGGACGCTTGCTTCGCCAGATCGTTGGACTGGAGAACTCGGTGCGGCGCAATCTGAATGATTTTCGATCCTTCCGTCTCTCGGCCGAGTACTTAAATTATATTTTCTGGCGACGCAGCGTTGTGGCTGAAGAGCAGCGGAAGCCTTCCAGCCGGCAACGAGCGGACCGCTTGGTTCACCTGATTGCTGAGCGCGACCAGCGCCTGCTTGCGCGGCTGAAAGGCGACTGGGATCGAGGACGTCCGCGCGACTCCGCGAGCAAGGTGGAACCGGTGTTTGACTTCGGCCCGGGCGATCAGTTGCTCTTCACCTTCAGCCAAGCCGCGGCCTATTCCGCGCAGCTCGCGCGTCAGCCGCAGCAATTCGCTCATGCGCTTTGGCCCGTTTGAATTTCCGCCCGCGGCCAGAATTGCCGAGCGTCCATCGCGCTTTGCGATTAAATTAGAATGTTGAGGGTCTGATGTTGGAAGGAACTTCAAATCGCGCGCAAACGCCGCCACCCGTTGAAGCAGCCGAAAGGCTCATGCAGAAAGTCCGGGTGACGCTGGAGATGATCAAGTTTGAGCACTCGGTCTTTGCTCTTCCCTTTGCCTTGATTGGCGCGATGCTGGCGGTTCACGGCTGGCCAGCCTGGCGGCAGATTTTCTGGCTCATTGTGGCGATGGTGGCGGCGCGCAGCGCGGCGATGACCTTCAATCGGGTCGTGGACCGCAAGATGGACGCGCTCAACCCCCGCACGCGGATGCGCGCCTTGCCGACGGGCCGTCTGAGCTTGCGCTTTGCCGTCGGTTTTACCGTCGTCTCTTCCGCCGTGCTGGTTCTTGCGGCCTGGGAACTGAATCGGCTGGCCTTTGAGCTTTCGCCGATCGCGCTCGCCATTTTGTTGTTGTACTCCTACGCCAAACGCTTCACGCTTTTCACTCATCTCATTCTGGGCATCGCCGACGGTCTTTCGCCGATTGCCGCGTGGATTGCGGTTCGCGGCGACATCAGCCGGAGCGCGATTTTGCTGGGCGCCGCCGTGGCGTTGTGGGTGGCTGGTTTTGACCTGATCTACGCTTGTCAGGACGTCGAGTTTGACCGCGGTCACGGAGTTCACTCCGTGCCTCGCCGCTTCGGCGTTGCCACGGCTCTCTATGCTTCGATCGCTTTCCATGCGGCTATGCTGACGCTCTTGGTTGTAGTCGCTCGGATGGAGCATCTTGGCGTCATCGCGTTTGCCGGCGTCGGCCTCATCGGTGCTCTTCTGGGTTATGAACACTGGCTGGTTAGGCCGAAAGATCTCTCCCGCGTCAACGCGGCATTTTTCACGATCAACGGCTACATCAGCATCCTTTTCTTTGTCACCTGGGGGGCGGCGTTATTGATTCATTGAATCCTCCAGCCATCAGGCGAGACGCGCGCGCTCGAACGTGGCGGGGCCACGGACCAGACGATGTTTCCCTAGCGAACGCTACTGAATGGGGTGGGGGGACTTCATTTCACTGAATACCAGCGAGTCGAAGATGGCAAGAACGTGCTTGCGGTAATTCAGCATCCGCTCGACGATGGGCTTGCACCACGGTTCGCGGAGGGCAAGCTGGCGCCAGCGATCAAGAATGTGCGGGGGAACGTCAATATCCGCCCGAAGCTTCTCCAGCGGTTGGCCGCGCAGAAACAACCCGTAGAAAAAAGCTGCCTCCTGTTGCGGCTCAGGGAGCGCGTTATCATAAATCTCCATGCACCATCAGCCTTCCCGAGGCCTATTCTAGTACGAATCCGACGCTACTTCCCAAAATTTCTGCCCCACGCTAACAACCAAAGCCTTATCTTACAACACTTGTCAAGCCCCACCGTTCGCTTTCATGAGGGATTCAACAACCCTTTCCGGCGCCATTGCGCCCCAACCAGCCATCGTGAATGGCGCGATGGCGGTTGTGCATCATTCCGTTCTCAGCGTAAAATATTTGTCTTGAGGTGGGAGTCTCCAGCCGATGCCAATCGCTAGCCTGAACGTTCAAGACCGCGCGCTCAAGCCGATTGCCGAGAAGATCCTGGCAGGTGAGCGTCTGACCTTTGAAGACGGCGTCGCCTTGTATAAGTCGAACGATTTGCTCGCGCTCGGCCGCCTGGCGCACCATGTCCGCGACAAATTGCACGGCGACCGCACCTACTTCAATGTCAACCGGCACATCAATCCGACGAACGTCTGTGTGGCCAGTTGCAAGCTCTGCGCCTTCGGACGCAAACCGGACGCGCCGGGCGCTTACACCATGGCGCTCGAGGAGGCATTTCGCACCGCGGGTGAAAACTGGACTGAAGCGGTCACGGAATTTCACATCGTCGGCGGGTTGCACCCCGATCTGCCATTTGAATACTACACGGATTTGATTCGAGGACTGAAGGATCGCTTTCCCGATGTCCATCTCAAAGCGTTCACGGCCGTCGAAATCGCTTACTATTCGCACGTCACGCGGCTTTCGATCCGTGAGATTTTGGAACGATTGAAGAACGCTGGCTTGGGCTCCTTGCCGGGCGGCGGCGCGGAGATTTTTGCCCCCGCCGTGCGGCGCGTGATTTGCGACCACAAGATTGGCGCGCACACCTGGCTCAAAGTGCATCGCATCGCGCACGAGATGGGCCTCCACTCGACGGCCACGATGCTTTACGGGCACATCGAATCCGCCGAGGATCGCGTGGACCACCTGTTGCAGTTGCGCGCCTTGCAAGATCACACCGGCGGCTTCCGCGCTTTCATCCCCCTCGCTTTCCATCCCGCCAACACCGAACTTGGCAAGCTCGTCCCTTGGCCGGAGACGACCGGCTTCATGGATTTGAAGAACATTGCCGCCTCGCGCCTGCTGCTCGATAACTTCCCTCACATCAAGGCTTATTGGATTATGATGACGCCGCGCGTCGCCCAGATTGCGCTGCGATTCGGCGCGAATGATTTGGATGGAACGGTGGTCGAGGAAAAAATCTATCACGACGCGGGCGCTAAAACTCCGCAAACCACGACCCGCCCGCAAATTATCCGACTCATTCAGGGAGCCGGGCTCGAGCCCATCGAGCGTGACACGCTTTACCGACCCGTTGTCCGCACCGAAACCAGCGTTACCGTTCAGGTCTGAAAAGACACCTCAGCCTTCGCGCCGCTTTTCGGCTCCCGCGCGAAAAGCTCAAACGGCTGAAAGGCTTCCAGCAACGCGGCGCGATAAGCGATGGCATCGTAGCCGCGCCAGCCTTCCCACAACGTGAAGGCTCGCACGCGGTCGTCGGCGAGCCGCGCGTCGGCGCAAGTGACGAGGTATTGGATGGTTTCGCCGGCGCGGAGCCGCACGCCCGACCGTTCGAGTTGCCGCGCCGCGATGGCGGTTTGGCTCGCCTGCCGATAATCCGAAGGCAAACGCGAAAGCCGCTTGCTGATGACGAGTTCTTCCACGGCCACGCTGCCGTCTTCGACCCGCGCCAGGTGCCGTTCGAGCGCCTGCCGCGCCTCTTCAAGTTTGCCAGCATAGGTCTGGGCGTCATGCGCCTCCGCCAAAATTTGTAAAACTTCCTGCTGCATCCGCGCGACGAGCGGCGGCGTGTCGTGTCGGCGACACTCAAGCCCGCGAATTTTCAGCGCGCCACCCTCCGCCACGGCGAAGAAGCGGTTCGGCACGGGAATTTCCGCGTTTTGCTTCGAGGGCAAAAAAACCACGTAACGGTAAACCGCCTCGAGCGCCAGCGGCAAACCGGTGAGTTCTTCGATTTCCCTCGCCAGGCATTCGTAGTCGGCGCGCGTCGCGCCTTCGCGCGCAACGTAGAGCGAATCCACCAACGCGTGCAGCACGCGATAGCCGCGCGCCTCCGCCGCCTCTTTCGCCACCAGCAGTTTTTCCCGCGCCATCGCGTTGATCGCCTCGTGCGCCTCGATTTTGCCGAAGCGCGCGTTTTTGTAGCCCGTATAGCCGAAGCAGCAAACCAGCAGCCACTTGAGCGCGGAACGCCGTTGCGCATAACTCGCGCGAGCTTCAGCCTCGGCGCCGCGGCTCCCGATCTCGGAAGAAGAACCGGCCATCCGTTGCTTGTATTCGCCGCGCTTGGCGATCAGCCGCTCCACCACCCGGCTGGTCAGGCCGCGCCGCTTTTGGCAGATGCGATAGCCCAGCTCCGGCACGCGCGGAGCGTCCGGGCAGCAACGGCAGTTGACCGTTTCCGGAGAAATGTTGAACCGCGCCATAATGCTGGGAAACTCGCTCACAAAATCGAGCTCGGCCGCGTTCTCAAAAAATCCCAGGCGCGGCGGAAACACCAACCCGCCGCGATCCGCCAGGAGCAATTCATCCGGATGCTTGGGGGTTTCGGGTTCAGCCTTCTGCTCGGGAATGAGCGTGCCGTCCCGCCAGGCCAGCTCCATCTGAAGGTAAGAAATTCCTGTGCCCGTTGTGGTGCGGGCGCAATACTGCACGGGCAGCTTGGTGACGCGCGCGAGCTCCCAAAGGCCGTCCAGCTCGCAGGCGTGGACGATGAAGGAGTTGTGAAGGTCCACGTGCAGACGGCCTCGCAGGGTGGTGGCGCTGGCTTTGAAAAGCACGCGGCCGTAGCTCGTGTAGCTGCGGGCGCGATGCCGCTCCGCCGGAGCGATGTCGCGGTTGAGCGAAAGCTCGAACCCATGCCGCCGCGCCTGACGCATCAGCCCGGGCAATAGCGTGGCATCGCCCCATTCGGTGACGATGAGATCGGGATCCCAGGCGCGCAGGAGGCGCTCCAAGCCCGCCGCCACCGGCTCATCCGCGTCATCCAGAATTTGCCGCTCGCCCTCGCGTTCCACCTCCAGCCCCGACCTGCGAGAACGCCCATGCTGCGGATCCACACGCGAAAGACCTTCCAGCCGCGCCTGCATCACGCCGAGCGGCGGCAGCTCGTAATCCACCCGCCAGGGATCGTCGCGGCATTCGAGCGCGCGGACGACGTCCGTATTCCGTTCTCTCACTGTTGAAGTTATTGCTGAGGTTTCTACTTCCACCTGGGCCAGCGGGAAAACGTTTTTCTCCCAGCAGTAAAGCGACGCCGGCATCAGATCGGAGTTGTAGAGCCGCAGCGCTCGCGCGCGGCGAACCAGGCGCGTGAGCGGCGCGAACTGAGCGGGATAGTGCACCGTGACTTCCAGGACCGTGACCGGCCCTTCCCAGAGGTCCCGCTTTTCGGTAAGGGCGCAGGTGACGCGCGCCCGCCGCTCAAGCTCCGCCGCCAGCCGCCGAAGCGCCGCTTCCGGCCCGCGCGCGTAGAAGCGCGGGTGAAAGGAGGGATCAATCAGCCGATGGCGTTTGGGGTTCCCGTCCCTCGGGATCAGCCACAGCGTCATCCCCTCGGCTGACGGGTAAAGATCGAGAATCCATCCACTGAGTCGCAAGGTTGACTCCCAAACGCGCCTCGAGCGCTCGCAGCCGGATTTCGTGGTCCAGGCCGATGGCCACGTTGATGGCGTCCATGGCATGAACCGGAAATTCATGCGTGCAGGCTTGGATGTAGAGGCGAACGCGGTCGAACATGGCTTCGAAGTGCGCGCGCTCTTCCCGCCGCAGCGCCCGCCCAAAGACGCGCTCCCAGTTCTGCATCTCCTGCTCGATCAAGTCGCGAAATGTGGCGAGGGTCCGTCCCATCGAAATTATTTCCTGATCGAGCCGAGCGATGGAACGGTCGGAAGGCCAACCCGTTCGCTTCGCTCCGTTGCACGGCTTTTCGCAAGAAAAAGCCTGGGCCGGCCGTCTTCGTCCGAGCGAAATTCCCAAACCTCGTTCGCTGCCGCCGCAACCTTCGGGAAGAAATTCCGGCGCGCGGGCGAGGGCGCGAAATTCTCGGCGGAAGAAAAAACGGCCACCGCCAGGCGCTCCGCCGCCCAGGGCCGCAGATTTCTCAGCGCCTGCTCGAACGCCGCGCGCGCGTCGCCATCCCGCACGTCTTCGTCGAAGTAAAGCTCCGGCAGCGCGGTGATGATCAGAACGTCCGCCGGAAACTCGGCGGTCCAGCGCGACAGGCGCGCCGTGAGCTCGGTGAGCTGAAAGCAGGTGAAGGCGCGGGCAATGAGGATTTGCCGGCTGAAGGCGGAAAACTCCATGCCACGCTCCCGCGCCAGCCGCGCCATCAATCGCGGGTCGGCGGAGTTTGCGCCGTCGAGCAACAGCACGCGCCGGCCTGACAAAATCAGGCGCGGCAAAAAATAGTGGCTGAGTCGCGCGGTGTTCACCGCGCCGTGAAAGACGGCAAGACCCCGCGCCGGTAGCGTCCACGGCAAGCGAAACGGCGCCGCCTCGAAGGGCTGGATTCTGCCTGGCTGGCTTGCGCTTTCCAAAAGGCTCACGGGTTTGGGGCTCGATTGCGAAGGGGTTATGAGCACGGCTTGCCTCCAACCCTTTTGCTTTTGAGCGCGGCGTTTGCCACGTCGCAACTGCCATTCTTCAGACGCAGAAAATAATAGGCGAATAAAAAGCGAAAGTAAAGGGCAAAAAAAACCAGCCTCCCTTTCGACCGAAGCGAGAACCCTACTCTCGCGCATGCGCCCGAAAACAACAGGAGATTCCTCGCGCTGATAAAAAATATCAGCCCTCGGAATGACCCTGAAGGAGGCTTTTCCAGCAAACTAATTAGCGCGGCAGTTCTTTTCGCCCGACGATTTCAAACGTCGCGGAGACCCCAGCCGCGCCGGGCGTCGGTTGGCTGCCGCCAACAAAAACCGTGTAGGTCCCCGCTCGGTCGAAAATCTGCCCCTGTTCATTCACCACGCTCAGGTCGCGCGGCGTGAGATTGAAGCTGACGCGACGCGCATCACCCGCGGCCAGGCGAATTCGTTCAAAACCTTCAAGCGCGCGGATGGGATTGCCTGGCGCTGGCGGATACTCGATATACAACTCCGCCACTTCGTCTCCGGGGATTTTCGACGTATTCCGCACCTCGGCCGTCACGGTGAGCGGCTGGCCAGCCTGGATTTTGTCTGAGGAAAGTTTCAGATGGCTGAACGCGAACGTTGAATAGCTCAAGCCGTAACCGAAGCCGAACAGCGGCTGGCCGTGGAAATAGCGGTACGTTCGGTTTTGCATGGAATAATCGGTAAATGGCGGAAGTTGGCTGAGCGAGGCGTAGAAGGTAATCGGCAACCGTCCGCCAGGATTGTTTTGCCCAGCCAAAGTGTCGGCGATGGCCTCGCCGCCCGCTTCACCCGGGTACCAGGCTTCGAGAATGGCATCGGCGTGCCGCGCGGCCCAATTCACCGCCACGGCGCTGCCCGTCATCAGCACCACCACCAGAGGCTTGCCGGTGGACGCAAGAGCGCGCAGGAGCTGTCGCTGAACCGGCGGCAGGCGAAGCGACGTCCGGTCGCCGCCGTCGAAGCCATGGATATGGAGCGGCATTTCCTCGCCTTCGAGATCGGGCGACAAACCGACGAACGCCACCACCACATCAGCGCGTTTTGCCGTTTCGACGGCCTGCTGGCGGAGCACATCCAGGGGTGGTTTCCATTCGAGCGTGACGCCAGCGCCAAACAAAGGAGAACGGTGCGAATAGTCGAGCCTGAACTGATGCGGCCGGACGCGGTTGAAGTGGACGGTAAACTTCGGTGGGGCCGGCTGACGGCTGAAGTTCGAGCCCGTGGCCATTTTCTTCCCGCCGAGGTAGATAGCAAAGCTTTCCTGGTCTCCGCACGGGTAGCAGTGAGGCTGGTAAATTGAAAAGGTGTAATCGCCCGGCCCGGGCGGCGTGAACGTGCCCGTCCACCGCACGGAAAAGGCTTTCATCGGAATCTGGCGAGCGGGCCGCGCGGCGTTCCAGTCGAACTGTATCTCCGGGTCCGTGCGCACGAGCGTTGGTGGGCCGGAAAAATTTGGATTCGCAAAATACTCCGCCTTCAACCCTTCAACTTCGGGTTCACCGGCAGGATGGAACACCGTGCGGGGAACCGGCACGGCTAACTCAGAAACCAACGGCGAGCCTTGCGCGTAAAGGATTCGAGCCTTTCCTGAAAATTCCTGCTCCATGCCATCGAGCGGCAACACGGGATGCGACGCCACGCCGTGATAGTTTCCTTCCAGCGCGCGCAAGAGAGTTGCCTCGGGTCCGATCACCGCGATCGTTTTCACTCCGGGCTTTAAGGGCAGAATACCGTCGTTCTTGAGCAGCACCATGGCTTCCCGCGCGGCACGAAGCGCGAGAGCGCGATGGGCCGGTGAATCCACTTCAGACATCGGAATCCGACTGAAAGGAACCATGCTTGGTGGGTCGAACATGCCAAGCTTCATGCGCGCCGCAAACAATCGCTTGACGGCGCGATCAATCACGCTTTCTTTCACTAATCCGTCCTTTACGGCTTGGACCAGCGTGACGTATTCATTGCCGCAGGTCGTGTCGGTTCCTGCTTGGACGGCGTCGGCCGAGGCGTGCTCGAGGTCGGGGGCGTAATGATGCCCGAAAGCGATGTCTGCGACGGCGCCACAGTCCGAGGTTACGTATCCATGAAAATGCCACGCCTGCCGCAACATGGTTTTGAGAAGAAATGGATTGGCGCAGGAAGGCACGCCGTTGATGGCGTTGTAGGAACACATGACCGAGTCCGCATGACCGTGAACGATCGCGGCTCGAAAGGCCGGCAGGTAGGTGTCCTGAAAAGCGTGAGGCGAAACGTTGGCGCTGAAGCTGTGGCGCAGAGGCTCGGGTCCACTGTAGGCGTCAAAGGCCTTCGGCGTGGCAATCAGTTCAAAGTATCTTGGATTATTTCCCTGCATTCCTCTCACGTAGGCTGTGGCCAACGTTCCCGTAAGAAATGGGTCTTCACCGTAGGTTTCCTGTCCTCGTCCCCAACGCGGATCGCGGACGATATTGATGCTGGGCGCCCAGAAGTCGAGGCCGAAATACATACTGTGGTTGCCCTCGCGCTGCGCTTGGTTGTACTTGGCTCGGCCTTCGGTCGCAATGACGCGCCCCTCGCGGTAAATCAGCGGCGCGTCCCAGGTGGCTGCCATGCTGATCGCCTGTGGAAACATGGTCGCCACGCCGGCTCGCGCCACGCCGTGCAGCGCCTCGCTCCACCAGTCGTAAGAAGGAACGTCCAGACGAGGAATGGCGGGTGCGGTGTGCTGCATCTGAAGAACCTTTTCCTTCAAGGTCATCCGCGAAACGAGATCGTCCACTCGTTCCGGAATCGGCAAAGCGGGATTCAAGTAAGGCGGGACAGCTTTCTGATGCGCCGCCTTCATACTGGCTGCCGGCAGGCTCGCGGCCCATGCCACCGCCAGGATCAGCCAGAACAGAAACCTGTTTTTGCTCAACTCAAGGTTTGCCCTCTTCACCGTTGCCTCCAATGGAAAAGCAATTCTCCCGCGCGCGGTTCGGGGAGCGTTTTGCTTGGAAAGTCCTCCATTAGGCGAAAAACCGACGCCTTTGTCAACCCCCTTCGGGCGAGGAGCGATTGGCGGATTTGGGCGGGCGATCACGTGGGATGCCACGGCAGGGCATCGCCTAGCGGGCGGCCTTGCCTGAATTGACCCGCAACCTTTTTCCGGCTGGCGGGGTCTATATAGGTGTAAGATGAGCTGGGGTAGCCGACCGAGACTAACCCAGGGAGGCGCGTCATGGCGGACGGCGCAGGGAAACTTCAGAGGCACGCGGCCGCGCTGGCGGCCGCGGTGTTGCTGGCGGCGGTGGCAAGTGTTTCAACCTCTCGGGCGCAGAATTATTCTCACGCTCGGATTGTGCGCTTAAGCTTTGTGCAAGGGACCGTAAGCGTGTCGCGGCCCGGCGTGGCCGAATGGTCCCAGGCGCCGGTCAACACGCCCATCCAGCAAGGCTTCAAGGTTGCCACCGCGGCCAACAGCTTTGCCGAGATCGAATTCGAAAATGCTTCCACGGCGCGCCTGGGCGAGGAATCGGAGCTTGACTTTAACGAGCTGGCGCTCGCTCCGAGTGGCGCCAAAATCAACCGCATGACGATGGTCGCCGGTTACGGGACGTTTGACGTGATTCCCGAGACGGGCGATGTTTATACCGTAACCGCCGGCCAGTCCGTGCTCCGCCCTTCCGGCCGCGCCATCTTTCGCGTGGACTTGAACTCAACGGCGGAGCGCGTGGAGGTTTTTCGCGGCGTGGTGAACGTTTCAAGCCCTTACGGCTCCGGGCAACTTACTCGCAACGATGTTCTGCAAATTGACCCCACCACGCGCGCCTATGTCGTGACGCACGGAATTAAAGAAGACGCCTGGGACCGCTGGGTTCAAAAACGCGATCAGGTTTTGCTGGCGGAAAGAGGGCACAGCGTGCCCGCCGGCTTTAGCAGTTACGCCAGTCCATACGCGGGCCTGTACGGCTGGAACGAACTCAGTTATTACGGCGACTGGACGGACGTGCCGGGCTACGGCTTCGGCTGGAGCCCATTTGCTTCCGCCGGGTGGATGCCGTTCAGCTATGGGCAATGGGCTTGGTATCCGGGCTTTGGCTGGACGTGGGTTGATTACGACCCGTGGGGATGGTTGCCGTTCCACTATGGAAATTGGGCGTTCATCTCCGACTTTGGGTGGATGTGGTTTCCGGGTGACTTTGGTTATTGGTCGCCAGCCTGCGTGACGTGGTATCAAGGCAATGGATGGGTGGGCTGGAGCCCGGGGGTGGTGCGCACGTGGAAGGGATCGAGCGGCGCGGTCGGCGGCAGGAACTTCATTCTCGGCGTGAGAACGGGGACGTTCCGCACGGGACGGGCGATCAATCCTGCTGACGTGCTGCGGGAGCCGCCGCAAGTGGGCGAGCGTGTCGCCACGCCGAACCTTGCGCCGACGCTTTCAGCGTATTTACCCGGCACCGCGACCCAAGCACCCAATCTGCGCCCCCTGAGAATTATCGGCCGGCCATCGCCGATCCTCCGCGGCGCGGTAGGGCCACGTGTGAGCCCCAACTCGCCCGTGACCCGCGTCACGAGTGGAGCTCGCACGCTCCTCATCGGCAGCCGCACGCAAGCCCGAACCGGCGTTCCCGCGCCGACCGTCGTGCTGCCGCGCGAGACTGCGTTTGCGGGCACAAAGGCGGGCGGCAAAACCCCGGCAGGAATTATCTTTGACTCCCATACGGGTGAATTTGTCAATAACCCCAACATCGCCCCGCCTGGGGCGCGCGGGCGAGAGAGCATCACACTGAGGCCCGGGAGCACAACCACGGGAGCGGGTCCCGCAACTGTCCGGTTGCTCGCGCCGAAGTCGGGCTCGGGCGCCACGGTAGCGCCGGCGTTCCAATCTCAAGCACCCGCGCCGACGGCCCCAAAGAGGCAAGGGTGGCTTTCGCGGCTATTCGGTGGGCGAAGCGCCCCGAGAACCACAGGCGGCGGCAAAGCTATGAGCGGCGGCCGCCAGATGCAGCTCGGCCGGCCCATGAACGCGCCCCGCGGAGGCCAATCAGCGCCGCACACGCAGTCTCGGCCGTCATTTGGGCGATCAGAAAGCCCGCGTCAGAGTGGCGGTTTGGGCGGCGGAGTGCATGAGAGTGCTCCGCGCATGAGCGGCGGCTTCGGCGGCGAGCGCGCGGGCGGAGGGTCCGGCGGCGGAGAAGTTCATAGCGCCCCGGCAAGCGCTGGCCGGCCTCGCTGAACACCGAGCAGCCGGTAAAAAAGTTCCATTTCGTCAAAGCAGCCCGCTCCATTCAAGCGCGCTCGGACTTCGCTAACTCCAGTGCCTCGCCCGCGTCCATCGCCGTTAGGCCCAAAACGGCGCGGTGGGCTTTGACAGAAACCCTCAACCTGGAGTCGTGAGCAACAAGAATGGGCTTGGAAATCAGCGCCGTTTGGACGATCCATTCGTCCTCTCGCGGCACCGCAGGCGGCTCTCGGGCGGCTTCGGGTAGCGGAGGCAGCTTGTCTCGTCGGACAAACCCGCGCTTCAGGCTGTTGTGGAGAAGCTCCCTAACAAAGAATTGCGCCGCCTGCGAGCGCGGCGGGTAGTCCCGCAACTTCTTCAGGGCCTTGTTGTAAGCGTCAAGCAGGTGTTGATGAACGAAAATGCCGTGGCAGATCTTGGCTATCGCAACCAGCAACTCCACCGCGCTCGTATCGGGTTGGTCGTGCTTGTCAACTCCCCGGATGGCGTGATAGATGATATTCTCGTCGAGCAGGAACGTTTGCCGCACGCGTCACTTTTTGGGTTGTTTGAGAGCTTCAAGATACTCCGTGAGTTCATCCAAGCTCTGATCAAAAAATCCGGGCAGCCCGCCCTCAACCCCGCCTTGCTCATCAATCCTGAGCCTCCTCGCCTCGGCTCTGCCCTGTTTGTTCTCGAAGTAATAAATCGTCAGCTCCTCGCGCGCCAACTCGCCCTTCGCCACGGCGTGCAGCAGCCGGTGCAGCACGTGCTCGCTGTGCGTCTCAATAAAAAACTGCAACTCGGCCTTGCGCGAAATCTCTAGCAGCATCGCGGTGAGCTGGGATTGCGCCTTCGGGTGCAAATGCGCCTCCGGCTCCGACATCAGGATGGTCTCGCCCGGCTTCGCCAGCGCGATGGGAACCAGAATGAACGGCAGTTGGCTCGCGCCTGAGCCCTCATTCACGAACAGAGTCTGCGGCGCCCCTCCTTTGGCCGGAATCGCGAACACCTTCGTTCTGTGCCCTGGCGCGTTCTCAAAATCAACCCCGATGCCAACGAGCGACTTGAGCCGCTCCGAAAGTTCATTCCTGAGCTTGGCGTTCCCCGCCAGCAAGTTAGTGAGAGCCACCGCTCGGTCCGAAAGAACCAACCGGTCCACGTTCTCGCTGCCCGGAAAGTCAGTCGTTGGGTAGGCCCACTCCTCAAAACCGCGCAGCGCCGGAATGTGCCGGAAACACCGGAGTGCCTGGGCAGGAGCGTCCGCCAGCGCCCGCTGTAGGGAGGTAAGCTCCCGCGATAGCGACCCCGAACCGAGGCCAGAAGCCCCCGACGCCAGCAACAGGGCAAAGCCGTCCATGGGCGTAAACTCGAGGGCTACTGGACTTCCCCCTCCGACGGGCATCTGCGCATTCCCCGCCCGCAATCCCTGCCGCCATGCCCATTTAATGCTGCCTTTGAAACAGGAAAGCGTGCCCTCGTGCGCGATGAGCCGGTTACCCCGGACATGAACGTCGAAAGAGGGCCGGGCAGCACCTTCCATCTCGACCGCGTCCCCCTGCGGATCAGTCGGGCTGATCTCGGCGTCGAGTCCAATCTGCAACTCGCCCGAACCGCCCCGCACAACGTCCCCGAACTCGCCTAGCTCGACGACAGCTTTGTGGCCGTAGGACGACTCGTACAGGTAAGGTTGATCCTCTTTGGTCGTCGCTCTGCGGAAGCTGTCAAGTAGGTGAGTTCGCTGTCGATCCGCCGCGGCCTGTTGCAGTGCCAGCAGCGCCTGAAAGATGCTGGACTTGCCGCTGTTGTTCGGGCCGATGAAGGCGGTAATCCGGCTGGCCTCGATGGTGGTGTCTTCGTGAAGCTTGAAATTCTTGAGGCGTATCTTCTTCAGCACGCGGCCATTATACCCGAAGCGCGAATCGAAAGCGACGAACCGGATTCAAGCTCCGAGGAACGCCCTGCGAATCCGAGTTTGACGAGCGTGGCGAGGATGGGACGAGGAATTGTTGTCTTTGACAACTGAGTTGAGCAGCCACATCACTTTGAGATTTCAAATTTGAGATCTCAAAGGTGCTGAACGATGTTCCCGATGCCGCATCCCGCCGGAGCGGGATCATCGGGACGGTTCTCTCTTAGAAAGGAGGTGATCCAGCCACAGGTTCTCCTATAGCTACCTTGTTACGACTTCACCCCAATCATGGGTCATACCTTGGGCGCTACCCTCCTTGCGGTTGGGATGGCGACTTCTAGTACAACTCACTTTCGTGATGTGACGGGCGGTGTGTACAAGGCCCGGGAACGTATTCACCGCGTCGTTCTGATACGCGATTACTAGCGATTCCAGCTTCATGCAGTCGAGTTGCAGACTGCAATCCGAACTGAGAGCGGCTTTTTGCGATTGGCTCCCCCTCGCGGGTTCGCGACGCTTTGTACCGCCCATTGTAGCACGTGTGTAGCCCTGGACATAAAGGCCATGAGGACTTGACGTCATCCCCACCTTCCTCCCCGTTATCCGAGGCAGTTTCCTTAGGGTGCTTTCCTTGCGGACGAGCAACTAAGGATGAGGGTTGCGCTCGTTGCGGGACTTAACCCAACATCTCACGACACGAGCTGACGACAGCCATGCAGCACCTATGCAAGCGTCCCTTGCGGGAAGGCTTGATCTCTCGAACCGTCGCCTGCATTTCGAGCCCAGG
>JAJYNF010000296.1 GCA_021786455.1 Acidobacteriota bacterium | reverse complement strand
TCTGTGGAGGGCGTTCGCTACGCCATTCGTGACCTCGCGGTTCTGGCTGAAAGAATGACGGACCAAGGTAAACATATCTTGGCCCTGAACATCGGCGACCCCCTGATGTTCGATTTCGAGACACCGCCCCATATGATTGAGGCGGTGATTCGCGCGATGCGCGAAGGCAAAAACGGTTACGCGCCATCACCCGGGACGCGAGCAGCGATTGAGGCCGTGCGGCAGGAGGCGGAAAGAAACGGCATCCGAAGCGTGCAAACGGTTTTTATCACGACTGGCGTGAGCGAGGCAGTGGATGTCTGCCTGACGGCGCTGGTCAATGCCGGGGAAACGGTTCTCGTCCCTTTGCCGGAATATCCGCTCTACAGCGCGGTACTGGCGAAGCTGGGCGTTGACCCCACACCCTATCCGCTGGTCGAACCGTCAGACTGGCAGCCCGATCTAGACCATATCGAGCATCTGATTTCTCCCCGCGCGCGGGCCATCCTAATCAACAGCCCCAACAATCCGACGGGTGCGGTCTATACCCGGAAGACCTTGGAGAGCATTGCTGAGCTGGCGCGGCGTCACCACTTGGCGATCCTTACCGATGAGATTTACGGCAAACTCATTTTGGACGGCTCGCCGCATGTTTCCGTGGCGGCGCTTGCACCCGACGTTCCAGTGGTGACTTTCGGAGGACTTTCCAAAGCGTATCTGGTTCCCGGATGGCGCATCGGATGGGGAATCCTGAGCGGTGAGGCGGCCGCCGTCAAGAGTTATGCGGAGGGCATCCACAAGCTGCTACGCTCGCGGCTCTCAGCCAGCTATCCCATGCAGGAAGCGGTTCCCGCAGCTCTTGGCGGGCCCCAAACGCACCTTGCCGAAGTCCGGCGGAAACTCCGCGCGCGGCGTGATTTAACGGTCGCTTGGTGTCGTGAGACTGCCCGTGTCAGTTGCGTTGTGCCACAAGGGGCGTTTTACGCTTTCCCGCGCCTGGATATCCCGGAAGAAGACGAAGTGTTTGCCAAAGCGCTCTTAGAGGAAAAACAGGTGTTGGTGGTTCATGGTGGCGGATTTGGGCAAGCACCCGGCGACCGTCATGTTCGCATTGTCTTCCTGCCGCAGGAAACCATGCTGGAGCAAGCCTTGAGGAGCATCGGCGAATTTATTCATGTGCGTTACGGTTAACGTTCCAAGACGAATTTACGCCGCGCGGACTTTAACACGCCTCGGCAGTGCGCCAGAAACTGTGAGTCAGCCGAACAAGGTCTCTAGTTGCGGGGCAAAGAGTGAGCCATGAGCGAAGGAAGAGAGTTTATGCCTGAAGACGGTCTTTCAAGCGGCGCACTAGCGCGATCGAAGGGATTTCCGAGTCAATTTTGTCCAGCTTGCAGCACGAGGCTGCAATCGCAAAAATGCAAGATGGTCTGCCCGCGTTGCGGCTATTTTACGTCTTGCACAGATTTTGATTGAAGAAACCGGCGGCCGGCGAAGGCGTTTGAGTCAAGCCATCGTCGGAGGCGAGTCGGTCTGAAGAGACGGGAGGATAGAATGGCCTTAAAGATCGAAGAGCAAAATGCCGAGGGAGTCACGGTGTTGCGGCTGGTGGGGCGAGTGACGTTAGGAGCCGAAAGCAACCAATTGCGCGCCAAGCTGCGGGAGTTATTGGATCGCGGCATGACTCGGATGGTCCTCGATTTGGGCGAGGTGAGTTACCTGGACAGCGCCGGATTGGGTACGCTCGTCGCCGGCTATACTTCCGCGGGCAGTAAAGGTGCCAGCGTCAAGCTGGCCAACCTCACCAAAAAAATCGGCGAACAGCTCAGTATCACGAAGCTTGTGACTGTCTTCGAGGTGTATCCCGATATTGAGGCGGCGGTCAACTCCTTCCGACAACCGCCCGCCTAGCCGAGGTGCCGCGGCTGCGGCCCGTCGAGCTGGCGTCCCACGCGGCTTGAGCGGCGAAATCCAGAGGCTCCAGGCTCTTTTTACATCCCCGACGGGTTATCCATCCAATAAAGGGTGAGACCAGAAAGGAGTTTGGGGTAAAAATCGGTGGATTTTTGCGGAAGGACGTGGCCGGCCAAAGCATTTTCCCAAACGGCCGTTACGGGAGTGGGGTTCATCAGGAAGCAAATCTGGGCGCGGCGCCGGCGAACCTCCTCCATCGCAAGCTCGATTTCTCTGACGTAGCGCAGGTTTTTCTGCTCACGGACGGCTTGCCGGTCAATGCCCAGCAGGTTTTCAAGCACTAGCCGGTGCAGGAGCACCGCATCCAGCGAGCGCAGCCCCGCGGGAAGGTCTGATAGCCAGGGCGAGAGATCGGCGTGATGTCGCAGTGACAGCAAGGCAAAGCGATCCTCGCCGGCAAAGGCAATGAAAGAAGGGCCTTCGCGGCCCGATGTTTCAAGAATCGTCTGGAGCTTGCTGGCTTCGACCGCTCCCAAATCGTCGAACTCGAGAGGAGTCCACTCAAAGAAAGCGCCGGTGGCAGTGGCAAAGCGGTTCCAATCAAAATGGTCGAGGCTGTGAACCACGCGGTGAGTCGGCAAAATCAGTAATCCCTCGCTCTCGAGCGGCACGAACGTGGCCATCACATAGCCGGCTAGATCATCTTGCGGCGCTTCCAGTTTCCTCTGCTGGGCGTAGGTGAGGGATGTTTCGTAGCGGTGATGGCCATCCGCAATCACCAACTTTTTGCCGTGCATGATCTCCACGACGCGCTCGATCGCCGCGGGATCACCCACGCGTCCCAGCCGGTGGACGGTACCGAATTCGTCAGTCACCTGCTGCCAGGAAGGCATCGCGGTAGCCTGTCGAAGCGCCTTCTCGGCTTCACCTGCGGGGTCGCTGTAGAGCATGAAAATGTGGCCAAAATTGGCCCGCGTGGCCTTGAGTAATTCCAGACGATCAGCCTTGGGCCCCGAAAGCGTTTCTTCATGACGATGGACGACACCCTGGGAATAATCCGCGAGGCGCAGCAGCGCGATAAAACCCCAACGCCTTCGGCGCTCGCCGGGCCTTCCGGGGACTTCGTAATCCTGAGTGTAGGGATAGAGGCACGGCTCGGGCTCAGAGATCAATGTTCTATCGCTAATCCAGTTTTGGAAGGTTTGCGCAGCCTCAAGATAAACGTTTCCGGTGACGCCTCGACGCCGTAGGATGAGTCTAACCAGATTTGCCGGGTGAGCTTCGTAGTAGCGAGCTTGCATCTCGGGTGAAATTTTGTCATAAGGCTGAGTGGTGACTTTGGAAAGATCACCTACGGCAGCGAGATTGTAATGCAGCGCGCGAAAAGGATAAATTTCAGCCATGGTCGCCCCTCCGGCTCGGGGCAAGGGTTCAGATTATCACGGCTGCTTTACGACCGTCGAGAACATCTCTCTAAGTTCGCGGCATTCGAGCTAAAATAGGCAGTTTCATGCCCGAGCTCCGGGGAACGCCTGGCACGGGGTTTGTTTCACATAATTTCCAGGATCAAGTTCGAGGCGACTCACATGGCTGAATTGCGATTGGACCCCATCCAACGGCGATGGGTCATCACTGGAAAACGGCCGACTCTTCCCGCAGCTTTCGATTCCGGCGTAGAGTGTCCGTTCTGTCCCGGTCACGAGCATTATACGCCCCCCAGTATTTACGAGCGCAAAGGAGCCGACGGCCGCTGGGACATCCGAGTTTTCCCCGACCGCTCGCCGCTGTTCAGAATTGAGGGTGATCTCGACCGAGCCGGCGAGGGAATGTTTGACCGCATGAACGCGCTGGGAGCACACGAGATCCTGGTGGCCACTCGACGACACGGCGTAACGTTGGCCCAATTCTCGGTGGAGGAGGTGGCCGAAGTTATCCAAGTTTATCGGGACCGAATTCTTGATCTGAAGCGCGACCATCGCTTCCGCTACGTTTACCTTTTCAAGGTTCAGGGTCGAAGCGGGCCTCCGAGCCAAGAGCACAGCTGTTCTCAAATCTTAGCCACGCCGGTGGTTCCCGGGGTTGTAGAAGCGGAATTTCGGTGGAGCCAGTTTTATTTTCGACGCAAGGAGCGATGTATTTTCTGCGACATCCTCCAGCAGGAACGGGAAAGCCCGCGAAGAATCGTAGAGGAGGTAGAGGGGTTTATCAGCTTTTGCCCTTACGCCGCGCGCTTTCCCTACGAACTTTGGATCCTGCCGACGGAGCATTCCTCGTCCTTCGAGCAGGATTTGATGGCGCCAGGCAGGGCCTCCCAGCTCGCCGATATATTGAAGAGCAGCCTTCGGAGGATTGAACGAATCTCGCCGCGCTTGCGGATGGTGATTCACACCGAACCGAACATGGACGCCAAACGGCCGACAGAAGATTGGTGGAAAACGATCCGGGAGGATTACCACTGGCACATTGAGATCGTTCCTGAACTGGAGACTGACCCGGTCTATCTCGTGCCGGAGGGATTCTACTTTAATCCCATTTCGGCGGAGGAGGCCGCTGTCGTGCTTCGCGCTCTGGAGCCTGACTCAGGCGGCGCTCTTCCCGAGGAGTAGGTACGGTTCCATGCCCATTTCCGCCGACGCGCTCAATCGGATTCAGTTGCTGGTTTTCGACCTGGACGGCACGCTCATTGATAGCGAGACGGATCTCGCGCTGAGCGTGAATGCGACACTGGAACGGATGGGCAGCCCCACGCTCAGCGTTGAGCAGGTCGCCTCTTACGTGGGCCAAGGTGTCTCGGTCCTGGTCCGGCGCGCGCTCGGCGAAGACGCAGCGGAAGAAGAAGTGAACCGAGGAGTCACGATTTTCCTGGATGAATACCGCGAGCGCATGCTCGATCACACGAAACCTTATCCCGGAGTTTGCGAGGCGCTGGAGGAGCTGCGAACCCGCAAACTGGCGGTGCTAACCAACAAGCCCGTGCATTTCAGCCGCTCTATCCTCGACGGGCTTGGCCTCAGCCGCTACTTCTTCCAAATTTACGGCGGAAACAGTTTTGAGAACAAGAAGCCCGACCCCGTCGGCCTTCTCCAACTGATGACGGAGGCCGACGTTCCTGCATCTAAAACGCTTATGGTCGGGGACTCGGCCACGGACGTGCTGACGGGGAGAAACGGTGGCGCGTGGACCTGCGGCGTGGCCTATGGCATCGGAGCTGAGACGTTGAGGGAAGAGCCGCCGGACTTCCTGGTCAAGGATTTAAGAGAATTGTCGGCGCTGTTGAATCAAGATCGAGAATAAGCCGGGAGCGAATGCCCCGTCTAAAGAAAATTCGCGCATGCCTTATCCTGCTGGTGGCGGCCGGACTGTGGGAGACGCCATCCTTGCAGTTAGCCGCCCGGCCCACTCCAAACTCATCAGCGGGGCAAACGGCTGGAAGCCACAGAAAATGGGAGCCGGCGCTTCTTTACGGTATCCTCACCTCGCCAGACCCGCTGGCTGGACACTTACTTTACCGAGCGACCTTCGCCGCCGGACCTGCCGTCGTTCCGCAGCTCGAAGCAGCTCTTAAGGACGACCGCACC
>JAJYNF010000191.1 GCA_021786455.1 Acidobacteriota bacterium | reverse complement strand
CAGATTTTCGCGCTTCTTCAATCACTTGTGCCGCTACCCTGCCGGGCGACTTGTCGGGGTCCAGCGCAGCAGTCAGTTCCGGGGTCTCGTAGAGGCCGCGCAAGTTGTAGCTGTATTGCCACATGTAGTGGAACACGCGCGCGGCCGCGTCGGGAAAGGGAAAAGTGGGAATCCCGGCACGGTTCAAAATTTCTTCGCCCGCGGCAACTTGGGTCGCCCCCATCCAACTGGCAAGAATCGGCTTGGAGTCGAGGCGCGGGAGGGGCTTCAGCCGTTCGGCGGTCTCGGTCGGATCCGTCATTGCTTGAGGCGTAAGAATGGCCAGCAGGCCGTTGGTATTCGGGTCGCGAGCGGCAATCGCCACTGCTTGGGCATAAACTTCCGGCGAGGCGTCGCCGAGAACGTCAATCGGATTACCATGACTCCATTCTCCAGGAAGAATCCCATTGAGGGCCTCGACGGTCTCGGCAGCGAGCGGAGCGAGCTCGCCTCCTTCGGCGATGAGGGCGTCGGTAGCAAGAACGCCCGGCCCGCCGGCATTCGTCAAAATCGTCAACCGCGGCCCTTTGGGTCGAGGCTGTTTGGAAAGCACATCCGCCATCGAGAACAAGTCGCCGATGCTTCGCACGCGCAACACGCCGCAGCGTCGAAAGGCCGCGTTCAAGACCTCGTCACTGCCCGCCAGCGTGCCGGTATGGGAAGCGGCCGCCCGTGCTGCCGCCTCCGTTCGCCCAGCCTTGATGACGATGATCGGCTTCGAAAGCGCGACTTCGCGCGCGGCGGAAAGAAACGCTCGCGCGTCACCGATGGATTCCATATAAAGAATAATGCTTCGCGTCCCCGGGTCATCGCCCAGATAATCAATCAAGTCGCCCCAGCCAACGTCGGCCATCGCGCCAATGGATACGAAAGCGCTGAAGCCCACCATCGTGCGCAAGCTCCAGTCGAGCACGGCGGTGAGCAGAGCCCCGCTCTGGCTGATAAAGCCAATGGTTCCCGGCCGGGCCATGGCCGCGGCAAAGGTGGCGTTTAGTCCCGTCGGGGGGCACATCACGCCAAGGCAATTCGGGCCGATGATGCGTAGATTTCCACGCTGCGCCTCGGCAACCATTTGCCGCTCAAGTTCGGCGCCTCGCGCGCCTTGTTCTTTGAACCCAGCCGATATGACCACGGCCCCTTTCACCTTGGCTTCCACGCACTCAGCCACCACGTCCGGCACCGAACTCGCCGGTGTAACAATCACCGCCAGGTCCACTGGCTCGGGCACTTCGCCAATCTTCGGATAAGCCTTGACGCCCAGCACGTGCGACCGCTTGGGATTGACCGGGAAAACCGCCCCCCCGAACGGATTGGCAATCAAGTTCCAGAAAAGCGTGCGGCCCACGCTGCCGGATTTCTCCGTGGCGCCGATGACAGCCACCGTCCTCGGCGAGAAAAACACGTCGAGCGGATGGCTGCGGCCGCGCAGCACGTCATGAGCGGATTCGAGACGAATGGAAGGCTTCGGCTTCAGCATGGATGGCCCCAAAAAACATGTGCCCGGGCAAGCTGCCAGACGGTCAGCATACCATACACCGACCGAACGGCTGCCACCGTCGTCACGCACCCGCGTGACCCCCATCACGCAACCGTCGCCGGAGACGGATAAGCTCTGTCCGCCCACGACCCGCGAGCAAGGCGCACAGAGGGTTGTGGGTGACTTGGCGACTGCCAACCGGCCATCTCAAGTAAATATATTCTCATTTCGCTCAGCGCCAAAAAGGCCGGTTACGCCGGGACAAGATTGTGCTAAACTCGCTGGTCATTGCACTAACAGCTTGAAGGAGGTTGGCTCGAGCGGCGTATGGAAGAAATTGGGAACTTCCTGCCTCGTATCTTCAAGCGTCAGGTTCACCGGGGCGACCCGCGCTTGGCGGAGGTTCTAGCTCCGCTGTGGCCTCGGGTGGCGGGCCATGCCGTCGCCGAGCACTCACGCCCCGTGAGGTTCGGAGGCGGCACGCTAGTCCTGGAAACCGACGGCGATTGCTGGGCCACTCAACTCCAGGCACTCTCGAAAGAGATTCAGACGCAAGTCAACCGTTTTCTTGGTGAACCGGTCATCCGGCAAGTGAGAGTCCGTACCGCGCCGACAGCAAGCGAGGTCCGAGGAAAGAACAGCCGGGAGCGAAAAAGAGATTTATGGCAATGACGGAAAAAGACGTTCGATACGTCGCGGAGCTTGCGCACCTCGAGCTCACGGACGCGGAAGTGCAGAGATTTCTGCCGCAACTCGATGCCATCCTGAAATATGTCCAGAAATTGAATGAAGTGGATACGACTCGCATCGAACCGATGGCGCAGGTAACCTTTGCCGAGACCCAAAGCCCCCCGCTGCGGGCCGATCAAGCGCGCACCGGTCTTGGCCGTGAAGAGACCTTGGTCAACGCGCCGGAGCACGGCGGAGGCTGCTTCAAAGTCCCCAAGGTCATCGAGAGAGAGTGAAGCGCCCCCGATGAAAACGCAGTCTATCATCCGCCGCCGCGCAACAGCGGGGCGAAACATCTTTCAGCGGTTTTCCAAGCACCGATGACGGAACTTACAACGCTCGGCATTCACGCGCTTCAGGACCTCCTTGCTCGCCGGCAGACTTCGGCGGAAGAGATCCTTCGCGCCCACTTGGATTGGGTCGAGCGGCGGGATTCTGAAGTTCACAGCTTTCTCGCTGTGTCCGCGGAGCGCGCGCTTCAGCAAGCGCGAGCGGCGGATCGGCGCCTTGCGGCTGGCGGAGCGCTGCGTCCGCTGGAGGGCGTGCCCGTGGCGGTCAAAGACGTGATTCTGATCCGAGGTCTGGCGAATACCTGCGCCTCGAAAATGCTGGAAAATTATATCGCTCCCTATTCCGCTACCGCCGTGGAGAGGCTGGAAGAAGCCGGTGGCATGATTCTCGGCAAAACTAATTGCGACGAATTTGCGATGGGTTCTTCGACAGAAAATTCCGCCTTCTTCCCCACGCGCAATCCGCGCGACTTGACCCGGGTGCCAGGCGGCTCGAGCGGAGGGTCGGCAGCGGCGGTGGCCGCGAACACGGCCATGGTCGCGCTAGGATCGGACACGGGGGGTTCCATTCGCCAACCGGCCGCCTTCTGCGGCGTGGTCGGCCTGATGGGCACTTATGGCCGCGTTTCGCGCTATGGATTAGTGGCGTTCGCCTCTTCGCTCGACCACATTGGTCCTTTTGCCCGTTCGGTTCGTGACGTGGCGCGGGTACTCAGCGTCATCGCCGGACGCGACCCGCTGGATTCGACCTCGGCCGACATCCCCGTTCCCGATTACGAAGCGGGGCTTGAGGAAAGCGTGAAGGGTTTGAAGATCGGCGTGCCGGAGGAGTACTTCAAGGGGCTGAACGCGGAAATCGCCGGACCCATCGAGAATGGGATAAAACTCCTTTGTGCTTTGGGTTGCGAGGTTGTTCCGATCCGCTTGCCTCACACCGAATACGCCATCGCCTGCTACTACCTCATCTGCACCGCGGAAGCCAGCTCGAATCTGGCGCGCTATGACGGGGTTCGCTACGGCCTGCGCGCTCCGGAATACGCGGACCTCCGGGACATGTACAAGAAAACGCGCAACCGCGGCTTTGGCGCGGAGGTGAAGCGACGCATCATGCTCGGCACGTACGCGCTCAGCTCCGGTTATTACGACGCTTACTACCTGAAGGCTCAACAAGTCCGCACCTTGATCACGCGCGATTTCATCGAGGCCTTCGACGAAGTGGACGCGCTCGTCACGCCCACGTCTCCCATCCCGCCCTTCAAGCTCGGAGAACGCCTTGATGATCCTCTCCAAATGTACTTGGCCGATATCTATACGGTCACCGCTTCGCTCGCCGGCATTCCGGGAATCTCCGTCCCTTGCGGAAGGACTCGCGGGAATCCGCCCCTGCCCGTCGGGATGCAAATCCTCGCCGGCCACTTTGATGAAGCGCGACTGCTCCAACTCGCCTACGCTTTTGAAAAGGCGGGCGGGTTCGAAATTGCCGGCTCACCGAACCTTCCCCATACCGGGACGTAGATATCCCGAGTTAGAAAGCTTCATCGCCCGTCCGGCCCACCCGCACGGCAGCCCAAATCACCCTCATGCGATGTATGATGCCAGAGATGCCCAGCGGCGCCGAAAATAGGCGAAGTATTCGGCAGGGCGCTCTGTTTTTCACCGCCAGCGCCTGCATGTTCCTTTTCGGAATGATTCTGCTCCTGATGGGTTCGCTCTTGCCGTCATTGGCAGTGAGCACGGTGCAAGCGGGAAGCTTGGGTTCGTTTCCGCTGGCGGGGATTCTAGTTGCCACGGCCCTTATCGGACCCGTGTTGGATACGCTCGGAACACGGCCGGCCCTGGCCGTTGCGCTGGCCTTGGTGGCAGGTTCTTTGGCGTTGATGCCAGAATGCCATAGTTACCCGGAACTCGCGGCAGCGGCGCTGGCCTACGGCTTAGGAGGCGGCGTTTTGAACACTGCCACCAACGCGCTCGTGGCGGACTTACGCCCCGAAGGCCGCAGTGCAGCGCTCAATCGGTTGGGGTTTTCTTTCAGCCTGGGCGCGTTGGCCGCTCCACTGCTGATGTCCTGGGCGAGTCGGACGCAGCACCCCGCGCTCGGAACGGCAGGCCAAGCAACAGCGATTCCAGATGCCTTCCTGTTGCGGTTGATGGCTCTACTGACGGCAGCGATTTTGATTCCCGTTGTCATTTTGCGTTTTCCCGCGCCCACGCGGCGAGGAGCCACTCTCAACAGTTTGCTTGGCGTCTTGGAGAACCCCTCAGTGTGGCTTTTTGGAGTGTTGCTATTTTTTGAATCTGGCGCTGAAAACTGCATGTTTGTATGGACCGGCAAAATGGCGGCGGGCTTGTTTGCGCTCGCGCCGAGGGAGGCCCTTCTCATCCTCGGGGGCCTCACTGCTGCGATGGGTGTTGGCCGGCTTTTCGCGTCGCAATATCTCCGAATTCTTGGTAGCCGGAAGACGCTTCTGGGCTCTGCCGCCGTCGTGGCCACGGGCACGGCGGTCACCTATGCGTCCCGGCACGTGGCCTCCGGGCTTCTAGGCCTGATGATCATAGGCTTTGGGATGTCGGCTATTTTCCCCACTGCGCTGGGGGTTGCCGGCGACCGCTTCCCACGCGAAACCGGAACCGTGTTTGGCGCGATTATGACGCTGGCCTTGATTGGAGGAACGGCGGCGCCAGTCCTCGGCGGCTGGCTGGCGTTACGAGGGATGTTGAATATTTTGTGGGTTCCGATAATCTCTTCGGTTGCGGTTGGAGGGCTGTCATGGGTGGTGACCCGCGCGGAAGGCTAGAGCAAACCCGCGTGGCTTGCGGTGCCCGATATTCGAGGGCAACCTTCCGCGATGCTTCCAAAAAATAACCGGCGCCTCCAACGGCGTGATGGGCACTTTTGAACTTTCCACGATGCCAGCTTGCTTGACACCCCCAGCGCCGGTCGTTAGACTCCGGGCTACCTCAC
>JAJYNF010000338.1 GCA_021786455.1 Acidobacteriota bacterium | reverse complement strand
AAGACGACGCTGACGGCGGCGATCACGAAGGTGCTGGGGAAGACGAACCCGAAGGTGCACTTTCGGCCGTTTGACTCGATTGACAACGCGCCGGAGGAGAAGGCGCGGGGGATCACGATCGCGATCGCGCACGTGGAGTACGAGACGGCGAAGCGGCACTACGCGCACGTGGACTGTCCGGGGCACGCGGACTACATCAAGAACATGATTACGGGCGCGGCGCAGATGGACGGGGCGATTTTGGTGGTGGCGGCGACGGACGGGCCGATGCCGCAGACGCGGGAGCACGTGCTGTTGGCGCGGCAGGTGAACGTGCCGTACATTGTGGTATTTCTGAACAAGTGCGACGCGGTAGAGGATGCGGAGCTATTGGAGCTGGTGGAAGTGGAGGTGCGGGAGCTGCTGTCGAAGTATCAGTTTCCTGGGGACAAGATTCCGGTGATTCGGGGCTCGGCGTTGAAGGCGTTAGAGGGGGACGCGAAGTGGGAGAAGTCGGTTTTGGATTTGATGGAGGCGGTGGACAGTTACATTCCGCTGCCGCAGCGGGAGATTGAGAAGCCGTTTTTGATGCCGGTGGAGGACATCTTCAGTATCAGCGGGCGGGGGACGGTGGTGACGGGGCGAGTGGAGCGGGGGAAGGTGAAGGTGGGAGAAGAGGTGGAGATTGTGGGATTGAGGCCGGAGAGTTTCAAGCGGGTGGTGACGGGCGTGGAGATGTTTCGGAAGCTGTTGGACGAGGGGCAGGCGGGGGACAACATAGGGGTGCTGCTGCGGGGGACGGAGAAGGAGGAGGTGGAGCGGGGGATGGTGCTGTCGAAGGCGGGCTCGATCACGCCGCACACGAAGTTCAAGGCAGAGACGTACATCTTGACGAAGGAAGAGGGGGGGCGGCACACGCCGTTTTTCACGGGGTATCGTCCGCAGTTTTATTTTCGGACGACGGACGTGACGGGGGTAGCGGCGCTGCCTCAAGGGACGGAGATGGTGATGCCGGGGGACAACGTGAGCCTGGAGATCGAGCTGATCACGCCGATTGCGATGGAGAAGGGATTGCGGTTCGCCATCCGGGAAGGCGGCCACACGGTCGGCGCCGGCAGCGTCACCGAAATCCTGAAATAATTCTATGGCGATGCTACATCAGAAAATCAGAATTCGCTTGAAGGGTTACGATCACCGCATCCTGGATCAGTCGGCGGCCGAGATTGTCTCGACGGCCCGGCGGACGGGCGCGCTGGTTGCGGGTCCCGTGCCGTTGCCAACCGTTGTCAACAAGTACTGCGTGCTTCGATCCCCGCACACGGACAAGAAGTCGCGCGAGCAGTTCGAAATGCGGACGCACAAGCGGTTGGTGGACATCCTGGAGCCGAATGCACAGACGATCGAGGCGCTGACCAAGCTGGATTTGCCGGCGGGCGTGGATATTGAGATTAAGGCTTTTGGAAAAGAGCACACGAAGTGAGTTGGCAGCCAACTCAATAACTTATCGCGGCTCGCTACGGTTTTTTTAGAATGGGCAACCGATTCTTATGGTGAACGCAATCCTTGGCAAAAAAGTCGGGATGACGCAGGTTTTCCGAGAGAACGGCGACGTGGTTCCGGTGACGGTCCTGAAGGCCGGCCCCTGCATCGTGGTTCAGAGAAAGACCGAGCAAAAGGACGGATACGAAGCGGCGCAGATCGGGCTGGTGGAGCTTCCCGGGCCAAAGCGCCTGGGCAAGGCCATGGAAGGGCATTTCAAGAAGGCGGGAGCGAACCCGGTTCGGTTTCTGCGCGAAGTTCGGCTGAACGACGGCGGCGCTGGCGTCAAAGTCGGCGACAAGGTCCTGGCCGACATCTTCAAGGTCGAGGAACGGGTGGACGTGATTGGCACGTCGAAAGGGCGCGGCTTCGCCGGTTTTCACAAGCGGCATCATTTCGGCGGCGGCGGGGCTTCGCACGGCTCGATGTTCCATCGCGCGCCGGGTTCGATTGGGGCGTCAGCCTTTCCGTCGCGAGTGCTTAAGGGGATGCGTGCCGCCGGTCATATGGGGACGGACCGAGTGACGGTTCGGAACCTTCGGGTGGTTCAGGTGAGGCTGGAGGAGAACGCGCTGCTGGTTGAGGGAGCGATTCCGGGTCCAAAGGGGGCTTATGTGGTGGTTCGCAAAGCGCGGGCGCCGCATAAGTAGGAGCCGGAGATCAGGATTCAGAAAAAGAGAACGGACATGGCGACGGTTGAAGTAAAAAATCTGGAGGGCCAAACGGTCAAGCAGCTCGAGCTGGCTGACCAAGTGTTCGCCGTCAAGCCAAATCAAAGTCTGTTGTGGGAGGCGACCAAGGCTTACCTGGCCGGCCGGCGGCGCGGGACGCATTCGACGAAGAGCCGCGACGAGGTTTCGGGCGGCGGGAAAAAGCCGTGGCGGCAGAAGGGAACCGGTCGGGCGCGGGCGGGGAGCATCCGGAGCTCGCTCTGGCGGCACGGCTCGATCGCGCACGGCCCTAAGCCGCGGGATTACTCGATCCGATTGCCCAAGAAGGTTCTGGCCGGAGCCCTTCGCTCAGCTCTGGCGGCGAAATACCAGGAGAACAAGCTGACGGTAGTGGACCAGTGGAGCCTGGAGGAGCCGAAAACGAAGGCATTCGCCGTGGCCCTCGGAAAGCTCGGCGTTCCGCCCAAGGTCCTGATTGTGAATGACCGGGCTGACCGGAATCTGGAATTATCCTCGCGGAACTTCGCAGGCTGCGATTTGATGCGGCACCACCAACTCCATGCCTATGACGTTCTCAGCCATGACCGGCTTCTGATCTCGGAGCCGGCGCTGATTCGGCTGCAGGAGTCGCTGCGATGAAGATCAATCCGTATCAGATTCTCCGCCGCCCGATTATTACGGAAAAGAGCGTGGACATCAAGGCGCGCTCGCAAACCCTGTGCTTCCAGGTGGACCCGCGCGCCACGAAGGTCGAGATCAAAGAGGCGGTCGAGGACGTGTACAAGGAGCTACAGGGTAAGATCGCTTCTGTGCACACGGCGAGATTTCGGGGCAAGGTTCGGCGCCGGGGCACGCGGTTCGGCGAAAAGCCTGATTGGAAGAAGGCTTACGTGAAGGTTAAGCCGGGGGCAAGGCTCCCTGAATACGTGGAAGCGTCGAGATAGCGGAAAGCTCGGCAGCGAGAAATGACGGCATATGAGCATTAAAACTTACCGGCCCTATACGCAAACGCGGCGCTTTCAAACGGCGCCGACATTCGAGGAGTTGACCTCCGCAAAACCCTATAAGCCGTTGCTTCGGCCCAAAAAGCGCATTTCAGGGCGAAACAACCTGGGCCAGCTTACCATTTGGCATCGAGGTGGGGGGCACAAACGGCGTTATCGGGTGATTGATTTTCGAAGAGATAAGTTTAGGATCCCGGCGCAGGTCGAGACGATCGAATATGATCCGAACCGCTCAGCGTTTATTTGCCTGTTGAGTTACGCGGATGGAGAGAAGCGTTATATCCTGTGGCCGCAAGGGCTCAAAACGGGCGACCGGGTGGTGTCTGGGCCTGATGCGGACATTGTGGCCGGCAACGCGCTGCCATTGAAGAATGTTCCGGTCGGCACGCTGATGCATAACCTGGAGTTGCGGCCGGGAAAGGGTGGTCAACTGGTGCGGAGCGCCGGGGCCAGCGCGCAGTTGCTGGCTAAAGAGGGGGACTACGCGCAGGTGCGTCTGCCCTCGGGAGAGGTGCGCCGCCTTCACGTCAACTGCATGGCCACGATCGGCCAAATCGGCAACCTCGACCACGAAAATATTTCGATTGGCAAGGCGGGGCGAAATCGCTGGATGGGCATCCGACCCACCAACCGCGGGGTTTCGATGAATCCAGTGGACCACCCGCACGGGGGCGGCGAAGGGAAAACGTCCGGGGGACGCCATCCCGTGACGCCCTGGGGTCAGCCGACTCGCGGCTACAAGACCCGGCATAATAAGCGGACAGATTCGTTTATCGTCAAACGGCGCGAGAGAAAGTAAAGGGAGGACACGTTGGGCAGGTCGCTTAAAAAGGGGCCGTTTGTGGATGGTCACTTGATCAAGAAGATTGAGCTGCTCAATCGGCGGTTCGAAAAGAAGGTCGTTAAGACCTGGTCGCGGCGATCCACCATCGTGCCCGAAATGGTGGGGCACACGATTGCCGTTCACAACGGGAAGAAATTCATTCCCGTTTATGTGACCGAGAACATGGTAGGCCATAAATTGGGAGAATTCTCTCCCACGCGAACCTTCAAAGGACACAGCGTGAAGGTTGCGGCGGAAAGAGCGGCCGCCGTAGCGCCTCCTTCAGGCGCGCCAGCGGCAAAACCGGCTGCGCCGACGGCTGGAGCGGCGGGCTAAAGTTTTTTGCTTGAAGGAGCCAGGAGAGATGGCGGAAGCAAGAGCGACGGCAAAATACATTCGAGTTTCGCCCCAAAAGGCGCGGCTGGTAGTGGACCTGATTCGCGGGCAGAATGTGGGCGAAGCGATGAACATTTTACGCTTCACTAAGAAGCGTGTTGTGGGCGAGGTGATGAAGGCGCTTCACGCGGCCATCGCCAACGCCGAGCAGAAGTCGGAAACGCTGGATGTAGAGGATCTGGTGGTGACAAAGGCTTATGTAAACGAGGGGCCTCGGGCCAAACGTGTTCGCCCGGCACCTCAGGGCCGCGCCTACCGCTACCAGCGCCGCACGAGCCATATCACGGTGGTGGTGAGCTCACCGGAAGGCAAAGATTGAGCGTTTCGAGAAGAGATTAGGGAGGCAAAAGGTTGGGACAGAAAGTTCATCCATATGGATTTCGGCTGGGTTACAACAAGACCTGGAAGTCGCGCTGGTTCGCGAAAAAGGGCTATGCGGACCTGCTGCATGAGGACCTCAAGCTCAAGCGGCAGCTACGGGAGCAACTCAAGAGCGCGGGCGTGGCCTCGGTAGAGATCGAGCGCCCGGGGAACAAGCTTATGATTACGATTCATACGGCGCGGCCGGGAATCATCATCGGGAGAAAAGGGGCAGAGATTGACCGCCTGCGGCAGGACATTCAGAAGAAAACCGGGCGCGAGGTTTTGCCGATTAACATTCAGGAAGTGCATCGGCCGGAGTTGAATGCGCAACTGGTGGCGGAATCCATTGCGCTGCAATTGGAAAAGCGGGTGGCCTTTCGCCGCGCCATGCGGAAAGCGGTGGATTCCGCTCTGCGGTTCGGGTGCAAAGGCATCAAGGTGAGGGTCGGGGGCCGACTTAACGGGGCCGAAATTGCTCGTTCCGAGTGGTATCTTCAAGGGCGCCTGCCGTTGCACACATTGCGAGCGGACATTGATTACGGTCTGGCAGAAGCCATGACGACCTACGGGGTTATTGGCGTGAAATGCTGGGTTTACAACGGGGAAATTTTACAGGAGAAACGGAGAGGCGAAAGCGGCACTCTAAGTGCCGAGAGGCGATTCCATGTTGATGCCCAGCAAGGTTAAGTTCCGCAAGCAGCAGCGAGGACGGATGCGTGGCAAGGCTTGGCGCGGCTCAACCCTGTCTTTCGGCGATTATGCGCTTAAGGCCGTCAGACCCGGATGGATTACGGACCGGC
>JAJYNF010000325.1 GCA_021786455.1 Acidobacteriota bacterium | reverse complement strand
AGGCCAACAACCCCATGAGCTGCGTGAGCGCGCTCATGCCGGGGGATCGAACCGTCAAAAATCCCACGCCGTTCGCCTGGACGGATCTTACCTGGCTATTGCACAAAGGGCATGTGAGCTGGGTTTACTACTTGGACCACGGCGCGATGCCGCCGCCGCCAGGGCGTCGGAAACCGAACGGACGCTTTCGAATGCCCCGCGTCCACCCGAAGATCAATGAAGCCACCATGGGCGTTCCCGTGATTTGGAATGTGCTGCCGGGCTTTACCGATGTTCACGAGGATCGTCAACTGGCCAATATTGAAGACCTGAGCCGCTTCTTTGTGGCCGCCAAAACCGGAACCCTGCCTGCGGTCGCCTGGTTTTGCCCCGATGGGCAAGATAGCGAGCACCCTCCCGAGAAAGTAAGCGTGGGGCAATCTTACGTGACGAGAATCGTGGATGCTGCGATGCGAAGTCCGGACTGGAGGAGCACCGCCATCTTCATCACCTGGGATGATTGGGGTGGATTTTACGACCACGTCGTGCCTCCTCGGACGGATTCATTGGGCTACGGGATTCGGGTTCCGGGACTAGTCATCAGCCCTTATGCCAAGCGGGGGTACATTGATCATCAGACGCTCAGTTTTGACGCCTACATTAAATTTATCGAGGACGTTTTCCTTCATGGCCAGCGGCTTAACCCCAAGACGGATGGCCGACCGGATTCCAGGCCGGATGTTCGGGAGAACAGTCCGCTGCTCGGAAATCTGATGATGGATTTTGATTTTTCCCAAAAACCCCGGCCGCCCATGCTGCTGCCCGTTCATCCCAAAACGACGCTGGTGGAAAACCAACCTTGAAGTTTTCGGAACGAACGTACGGTCAGGGCGCGAGCCGCAAAGGGGGCGATCCGATGTGGCACGGCCATCTTAGCCGTATCTCTAGCGCGTGGCACGGGCGGGGACGCCCGTGCCACAACTTAAACTGAAACCCCCTACCGCCCTTCTATATTTACCGCGATTTGGCTTGACACGCGGAAAGGAGCCATATATCTGTTGCCGGGTAAGAGCTAAGGACACGAATTCCAGCTCTAACAAGGAGGTCTTCTGGCCATGAAGACGAGAGATGGTTGTTATCGTTGGCAGGCAGCGATGATCCCCGCCGTTCTGCTGAGTGTGGGCGCGGCGATGGGCGCTATTGCCCGATCAGGAGCCGCAAATAAGAAAGTTGGTCCCTCGGACCCCAAGAGCATTCCCATCAAGCATGTCCTCATCATTTTCCAGGAAAACCGGTCGTTTGACTCGTACTTTGGCACCTACCCCGGAGCCGATGGTATTCCGATGCGGAATGGCGTGCCCACGGTCTGTAGTCTCGATCCCAGAACGGGAGTGTGCGTCAAGCCCTATCTCGACCACGACGACGTCAACTGCGGCGGCCCGCATGCCGCGGAACAATCTTTGGCAGATGTTGCGAACGGAAAGATGAATGGGTTCATCAGAGAAGTCATGGCGCAGAGAAATTTCGGTTTGTATCCTCTCGCGTGGGCTCGCGGGTACTGCCATCAGCCCGAGAACCCCAAAGAGGCTGATGCGGTCATGGGATACCACAATGGTGGCGACATCCCGAATTACTGGGCTTATGCAAAACACTTTGTGCTCCAGGACCACATGTTTGAGGGGCTGCATTCCTGGAGTTTCCCGTCGCATTTGTATCTTGTTTCCGCGTGGTCGGCCAATTGCAGCCAATCCAATAACCCCATGAGCTGCGTGAGCGCTCTCATGCCCCCGGATAGGACTCTCAAAAATCCTACGCCGTTCGCCTGGACGGATCTTACCTGGCTATTGCACAAAGGGCATGTGAGCTGGGTATATTACTTGGACCACGGCCCGTTGCCGCCGCCTCCCGGCGTGCCCCGGAGGGTTGCCGGACGCTTTCATATGCCGAGGGGCAACACTGCCACTAGCGGCGTTCCCGTCATCTGGAACGTGCTGCCCGGCTTTACCGACGTCCATCAGGATAATCAACTGGGCGACATCGAAGACCTCAGCCGCTTTTTTGCGGCCGCCAAAGCCGGAACGCTACCTTCCGTTTGCTGGATTTCTCCAAACGGCTATGATAGCGAGCACCCTCCTGCCAAAGTGAGCGTGGGGCAGAGCTACGTGACGAGAATCGTGGACGCCGCGATGCGGAGTCCCGATTGGAAGAGCACCGCCATCTTTATCACCTGGGACGATTGGGGAGGGTTTTACGATCACGTGGTTCCTCCGCGAGTGGATCCGATGGGTTACGGCATCCGTGTGCCGGGACTCGTCATCAGCCCATACGCCAAGCGGGGATATATTGACCATCAGACGCTCAGCCCCGACGCCTACCTCAAATTTATTGAGGACGTTTTCCTTCATGGCCAGCGGCTTAACCCCAAGACGGATGGCCGACCGGATCCCAGGCCGGATGTTCGGGAGAACAGTCCGCTGCTCGGAAATCTGATGATGGATTTTGATTTTTCCCAGAAACCCCGGCCGCCCATGCTGTTACCGGTTCATCCCACAACCACCTTGGTAGAGAACCAGCCTTGAAGGTCGCGTCAGGTGAGCATGAGCGGAACACAGGTTAAAAGCAGGGAGAGTCCGTGAGCGGCGAACTCAAACAGAGAGACGAAATGGCGCGCGCCATCGGAGGTAAAGGGTGAAAATTCTCGTTGGAACGCTGATATCCCTGGCTATTTTGGGAAAGGCAGCAACGTGGGGCGCAGCAGCCACTGCCGCACCGGCTCCTCAGAAACCGCGCGAATCTCGATCCCAGCGGCCGGGGCTCGACAAAATTCGGCACGTCGTCTGGATTATCCAGGAGAATCATTCCTTCGACAACTATTTTGGGACATTCCCGGGCGCTGATGGCATACCCCCTTCGACCTGTTTGCCCAAAATGCCGGGAAGCAAGGATTGCGTCCGACCCTTTCATATGCCCGCGGGTCAGCCGCTTTTGGACCTGGAGCACAGTTGGGAGACCGCTCATGCCGCCTATGACAATGGGCGGATGGATGGATTCGTCTGGGCGGAAGGCTCCCCGTACACGATGGGGTATTATGATGACCATGATATTCCCAACTATTGGAAGTACGCGCGGCATTTCACGCTTTGCGACCGCTTCTTTTCTTCTGAGATGTCCGGCAGCTCTCCCAATCATGTCTATACGGTCGCGGCGCAATCGGGTGAGATCAATAACATCGGCTCTTTGAGACAACTGGAGAAATGGACCGATGATCCCGATGGGTTTAGTTTTGCTTCCATCATCCGTCGTTTCGCCGGACAGAACATTACTTGGAAGTATTACGTCGAAACACGCCCGCTGCCGCGCGGCGCCAACCCGAACCTACTTTCTCGGATGGCCTACCCGAACCCGAAAGTCTTCACCCTTTGGAATCCCTTGCCCGGCTTCAAGGGCATTCGGGAGAACCCTTCCCGCATGCGTCGGCTCGTTCCTCAATCACAATACTTTCAAGATTTGAAGGCCGGAACTCTTCCCCAGGTCTCGTGGCTGATTCCGGATTTTCAGGACAGCGAACATCCGCCCGAACCGGTGGGTCAAGGGATGTGGTACGTGACCCGACTGATCAATGCCCTGATGCAAAGCCGATACTGGCACGACAGTGTCATCTTTTTAACTTGGGACGACTACGGCGGCTTTTACGACCATGTGGAACCCCCGGAAGTGGATGCTTACGGATACGGCCCGCGCGTGCCCATGATGGTCATCTCTCCTTATGCCAAGCTGCACTACGTATCCCACTACACGTATGATTTCACCTCCGTTTTGAAGTTTATCGAGCAGCGTTGGAACCTGAAACATTTAACGGCCCGCGATGGCCGCGCCAACGGCATGGCCGATTGCTTTGACTTTACTCAATCCCCTGCGGCTCCGCTCGTGATCTCAATTCCCGCTAACGTTCGCTCCCATCTATTGCCTGTTCATATCACGTATCCGCCGTGGGTTGAGTTACCCCATCCCGCCGCGATGCACTTCGGAGGAAGTCAGGCTTTGCCGAAAGTCCCTCCCCTCTCCTCAAAGACGCCGTAGAAGCGAAGCCGGGGCCATCGGAGAGGAAATGCCCAGGTAGCGGGTCTCAGGAAGCGGCTCCTCTTGCGGATGGCGAACCCCCCGCCGCGAGCGAAGCTTAACCATGGTCGCGTGGGCTTGAAGAACAAACGGGTTTGCAATGGGTATATCAGATATCAAAACGCTTGACTTGACTCTCTGGCTGTGATAACTGTTGCCGTAACGTCGGGGCAGGGCCAAGAGGAGGCGAGGACATGAAACTCGCGACCTGGTTCTTTGTCGTTTGCGTACTGTTTCTTAGCCTGATGCAGCCAGTGGCCGCGTGGGCGCAAAACTTGAACGCTTCCATCAGCGGATTTGTGCTGGATCCGAGCGGGGCAGCAGTGCCCCACGCTCAGCTCACCTTCATCAATACGGCGACCCACGTTACCCGGATGTCCACGACGAATTCGGCGGGACGCTATCTATTGGCCGGGCCGGACGTGGGCACGTATGACGTTTTGGTCAAAGCCCCGGGATTCAAAGCCTGGCACCAGACGGGATTGACCGTCAGCGTGGGCGAGAACATCACTCTCAATGTGAAATTGGCGATAGGCGCGGTGACCCAGACGGTCACGGTGGCGGCGAACGCGGCGCGTGTCAACACCTCCAACGCCGAAATCGGCGGGGTGATTGGGCACTCGCAGATTGCCAGCATTGCGGTGAACGGCCGCGACTACATCACGCTGGCGGCGCTCGTGCCGGGAGCGGTCAGCCGTCTGCCGGATTCTCCCTATACGGGCGGAGGCAGCACGGGCGGAGGATCCAATATCGTATTCAATGGGGTTCGGCTGGGCGCGAACAACTGGATGGTTGATGGGGCCGAGAACCTGGACACGGGCTCCGACGTGGCCCCCGAAACCTACCCGGCGATGGCCGCCATACAGGAATTTCGTGTCTTGACGAGCAATTACAGCGCGGCTTATCCCGCGGCGGCGGGCGGGATTGTCAACGTCGCCATCAAGAGCGGCACCGACCAATTCCGCGGGTCTGCTTACGAATTTTTCCGCAACGACGCCCTGGACGCCAACAGTTTTTTTGGCAACAAGGCGGGACTGCCCGTGACGCCGCTCAAGCAAAACGATTTCGGATTTACGTTCGGCGGCCCCATCAAACGGAACAAGACTTTCTTTTTTTATAGCCAAGAATGGCGGCGGTTTCGCGAGGGGCTAACGACCCGTTTGCACACCCCGAGCCCACTGGAGCTTGAGGGCAATTTCAGCCAATCGCCGATTCTGAGTAATGCCAAAAGCCTGAAAACTCCTCCCGGTGTGGCCAAGAGTTGCATCAGCGGCCTTCAGATCAACCCCTCCTGTTTCAATCCCAATGCCCTGGCGTTGATCAAGGCCGGCGTCTTTCCGACAGCGGACGTCTCCGGAAACTCCTTCATCAATTATGTGGCTGCTCCCGTCGAGCCGATCAATTACGGTCAGGAACTGGTCCGCATTGACCATCGCTTCAGCGACAGCTTGCAGTTGTTTGGCCACTACATTCACGAAC
>JAJYNF010000066.1 GCA_021786455.1 Acidobacteriota bacterium | reverse complement strand
CTCAAGCAGATGCCGGCTCTCTAGCACGCTAAAAACAAGAACGATTCTAATTGTCCACGCGGAAGTTGGCGGGCAGCCGAACGACCATGCCGACGCATCTGGGTGGTATAGTGGATTTTTTTGAATGAGACTGGGGAGGTTCGGATTGAAAAGGAAGCGGACGTCAGAGGGTCGAAGTTTTGGCCTTGTCATCTTTTTTCTGGCCGCACTGGTGGGACTGGTCGTTCTCGGCGTCAAGGTTTTCAGCCAAGAAGCGCCGGCCATTCAACTAATGAATCATGTGAAAGCCATCGGGAAAAGCACGGAAATCCGGGTTCAAGTTTCCGACCCTGAGCATCGCGTCAAATCGGTCAGTATGCGCGTTGAACAGCAAGGAAAGTTATTTAAGCTTCCGCTAACGATTACCGTCGCCGAGACCCCGAGCACATCGTGGTGGGAGTTTTGGGCTTCCAGGGAACCTAGCCGCTGGACGGTCGTGGCCCACGCCGGCCAAAAAGAAATTCCTGCCCTCCGGCAAGGCAAGGCCCGGCTTGTCATCACAGCGGTTAATAACTCCTGGGGCCGGTTTTTCCGTGGGGGACGAAGTGTGGTGAGCCTTAACTGGCCGGTTCGTTTCTCCCCCCCGCAAATCTATGTCCTGACGACCCAGAACAACGTCACCGAGGGCGGCTGCGCCATGGTGGTCTTTAGAGTTTCTCAGGGAACGGTAAGCTCCGGCGTGCAAGTCGGCCCGTATTTTTTCCGGAGTTTTCCGATGCCGCGTGCGAAACATGACACGCGCCTTTGCCTGTTTGCTTACCCCTATGGCACGAGCCCATCCACCCCGGCGCGCCTCGTCGCCCGTGACGATGCCGGCAACGTCACGGTAGCGAATTTCAATTACCGCGTCCTGCCGCGAAAATTTCATCGCGGGAAGATTCTTTTGACCCACGCTTTTATGGAACGGCTCGTCCCGCCCATCATGAGCGAGACTCCTCAGCTTAAGAATCAGGGTAGTTTGCTCAAAAACTTCTTGGAAATCAACCGCCGATTGCGTCAGATTGACACCGCGCTGCTTTTCAAATATGGCCAGGAAACCACACACCATTTTTTGTGGTCGAAGCCTTTTCTTGCCCTGCCGCATTCCAAAGTTGAGGCTGATTACGGGGACGCTCGCTCCTATTTTTACCACGGCCATGTCGTGGACCATGAAGTGCACCTCGGTTACGACCTGGCTTCCGTGGCCCACGCCCCGATTCCCGCCGCCAACAACGGCAAGGTGGTCTTCACGGGCTACCTAGGCATTTTCGGCAATGCGGTGATTCTCAACCACGGCTGTGGGCTCGAGACGCTTTACGGCCACCTCAGCCGCATTGACGTGAAACCCGGCGAGATGGTTAAGCGTGGCCAGACGATCGGCCATACGGGCGAAACGGGGCTGGCATTAGGTGATCACCTGCACTTCGGCGTGCTCTTGGACGGCATTCAGGTGGACCCCATCGAGTGGTGGGACCCTCACTGGCTTAACGATCAGATTCTGATGAAGCTCACCGCCGACCGCTAAGAAGCCCGCGGCTCAGTGTTGGGCGTAAATCGCTCGGCGTTGCCTTCCGGCGGCGAGGCAGCGTGCCGCTGGCGCGAATCTTGATGCAACCGCAAGCCGGCTCGTGGTCGTGACATGGACGATAACTTCATAAACACCAGCGTCGCTACGCGCTGCCGATCAGGATTCCGGCAAGAAACACGAGCGCCCCACCGACCACGACCTGCAAGGCGGCGGAAGCCAGAGGCGTGTCCATGTAGCGGTGACGGATGTAGCTGATGACGGCCAGCTCGATCCCGACAACACCAATAGCGAGGCTGGTGGCAACGCGAAAGTTGGAGATCAAAAACGGCAGTGAGTGGCCAAGGCCGCCGGCGGTGGTCATCAATCCGCAGATCGTGCCGCGCACCCACGGATGGCCTCGTCCGGTGAGCGAACCGTCGTCTGAGAGCGCCTCAGCAAAACCCATGGAGATGCCGGCTCCGATGGCTGCCGCCAAGCCAACGAGCAGCGCCGCGCTGCTGGAGTGAGTGGCGAAGGCGGCGGCGAAGAGCGGCGCCAGCGTCGAGACGGAGCCGTCCATGAGTCCTGAAAGCCCCGGCTGCACGACCTGCAGAAGGAATTGCCGGCGCTCGGCGGCGGCTTCTGTCTGGCGAACGTCCGGCGTCAGGAGCTTTTCTTCGAGCGAATCGGCGAGCGCGGCGTGCCGACGTTCGACTTCGGCCAGATCCACCAGCAGCTTGCGAACCGAGGCGTCACTCACCCGCGCCGCTGCGCGCTCGTAAAAGCGCCGCGTTTCGAGCTCCATGCTTTCCGCCTGCTTGCGGACCTGCTCGATGCCGAGCGGACGCACCAGCCAAACCGGCCGGCGTGAAATAAAACCCTTCACCTCCGTGCGGCGAATGAGTGGAATGTGCTCGCCGAAACACCGGCGGTAGGTTTCAATCAGGCTGCGACGATGCTCGGATTCCTCGGCCTGCATCCCCTCAAACACCTTGGCCGTTGCCGGATAGCGGTCGCGGAGGCCCTCCGCAAAGTCGGCGTAAATGCGGCCGTCTTCCTCTTCGAGAGAAATAGCCAGAGCCAGAATTTCCTGCTCCGTCAGGTCTTTGAAGCTTTTCGCCATGCGCAATCCTCCCTTCTGACCATCGCCCGACGAGTCGGGTGGAAGCCGCTGGTCCGGTTGCGGCTTTCGGGCAAATAAACAGGCTAACCGAAAAACCCAGTCTATCAACAGACCGTTGAAAGAGGAAAGGATCGCTGGGAGAAGTCGGAACTTGCTGTTGTCGAATTCTCGACCTCAAGCGACACTTAACGCATGCTTTGGGGCAGTCGGTAAGGCGCGCGTGTTGGCGAGCGGTAGCTGCTTCAGCAGGTCAAAAACTTATGCGCCCGCTGAGCTGGATTTCCCTCCCTGGACCCTGGGCCATCGTAATGGTCCCAAATTGGGGTGTGTTGACGTAATTATTCGGCTCACCCCAGTTGCTGTGGTTGAGGGCGTTGAACGCTTCGGCGCGGAGGGTAAAGCGAACCCGTTCGGTAATCATAAATTGCCGCTGGACGGCTTGGTCGAGGTCCACAAAACCGGGGCCAAAGACCGTGTTGACGCCCGCGTTACCAAACGTGTAGGGAGGAGGAGCGGCGAAAGCCGATGGATTGAACCACTCTGCCGTGGTGCGGGTTCTGGCCGGAAAGGCCGGCGCTCCCGTGACGTTGGCGCGGATCGGGTTTTGACCCAAGAGCGTTCCCGCATTCGCCGTGTCGCCAAAAACAGAAACCGTGAAGGGCATCCCGCTTTCCGCGGAAAAGATGCTGCCCAGGCTCCAGCCCGAGGTGAGATGTGAAAGAAAAGTTGACTTTTTCCACCCCGGAAGGTAATAGACGACGCTCGCCACAAAACGCTGCGGAACATCCATCCCGTTGAGCCCTTTCTCTGCCGCCAAGTCTGAATTGTTCTGAGGGATTGCCGGTTGCATCATGGCGGAGCGAAAATCGGCCGCGTCGGTGAGACTCTTGGACCAAGTGTAATTGGCCAGGAAGGTCACGCCTGGCTGAAACTCCCGGCGAACGTCAATCCAGCCCGCATCGTACCAGCTATTGGCGCTATTTTCCAAATAGTTAATGGCAGAGACGGGGAAGGTGTCGCTGGTAATGGCGAAGTTTTCTGGGTTGTCTCCGGAAAAGGAAGTTCCGGGCAGAAAGGTAACGGTCTTGTAGGGGCGGCGCGGTTGAATCGGCCCGGGGCCCGGAGCCGCGTTGTTAATTAAGTGCGCGCGCTGCAAATGATACCCTCGCGAGCCTTGATAGCCCACCTCCAGCACGATCTTGCCGGGAAGGGCCTTTTGGACGGTCAAGCTCCACTGATTGATATACTGTGGCGGAGAGTGAGGATCGAGCGCGGCAAAGCTGACCACTGTCTTTCCCATGACCGGGGGGCCGAAGTTGAACCCAAAGAGGCTGGGGACATAATTGTCGCTTTGCTGTGTTTCCGGGAAAACGTAAGGGACGTTGTGCCGTTGGTCGCACCAACTGTTCATGTCCACGGGGGTGTAAAAAACGCCGAAACCGCCGCGCACAACGATGCCCAGGCGACGCACGGTGTGGGCAAAACCGAAGCGCGGCGCGAAGTTGAGCTTGTTGGGATACCACAACCCGCGCGGCATTCCAGCTTGTCCTCCCACAAATGCCTCAAGCTGGCCGTTCTGGAATAGCAAGTTGGCTCCCGGCTCATCCACGTCGGAAAGGGCGCTCATGTACTCATAGCGCAGGCCCAAATCCACGGTTGTCGCATCCGTCACGCGCCAATCATCTTGGATAAAAGCATTTCCGTACCACTGCCGGAGGTTCATTGAGGGAACGCCGGCTTGGCGCTGTTTGACGACGGGTAGGCCCAGGAGGAAGCTGGCTAAGCCTGACCCAGTTCCATCGTTCGCGGCGGTGCGCGTAGTGAATCCGGGGGTAAACTGATAATAGCCGCGAGTCTCAAAAAAGCCCCACATGGGCCAGAAGAAGGGTAGGTAGCCGCCGCCGATCTTCAACGAATGGCGGCCAACGTTCCAACTCCAAGTGTCTTGCAGATCCAGGAACGTATCCCAATCTTGCACCGGCGTCGCGATAAACGAGTCTCCGATCGGGCTGTAACCTTGGACGTTGAAGTAGGGCATGCCCCAGGCACCTTTGCCTCCCCACGAGACGCCCTGAATTCCGAGTTGCGTGACATAGTCGTTCGTGAAGTTGTTCTGGGAATATTCGTGCATGGAAAGCCGCGATAGGCCGAAAGAAAGGTTATTGATCATGGTCGGCGAAAAAACGTGGGTGTAGGAAACCGTCAGATTTTGCGCCAAGTTGTCATTAAACAGGCCAAAGCCCGGCAGGTTAACCGGCGTGAACCCGCTTTCGTGCTCGATCGAATAGCGGGCGAAGAAGCTGTCGCCCGCGCCGAGGTTGCGGTCAATCCGAAATGTGGCTTCGTTCCACGGCTGCGTGGCCGTGCGGACGTCCAGGTAATTGTTCGAATCCACGCCGCCCGGCCCCGAACCCATCCCCATCATTCCGGGCATCCCGCCAGAAAGATTCGGCAACGGAACGTGCTGAAGAACCGCCACGGCGGCCGGATTGAGCATGCTGGGCGGGATCACGTTCAACTGCCCGTTGTAGTCGAATTGCGGCCGGTTCGCCGACGACGTGCCGGGAGCAACGGGTGCGCAGGGACCCGAGATTGAAGCGCAGGGATTGTAGATGTTGATGCCGGACTGGCTAAAATCGCCCATGCGCTCCATGGCCGTCGGGACGGTTTCGACCTGATAGACCTGGTTGCTGAAGCGGAAACCCTCGTAATTAGCGAAGAAGAAGGTCTTATTTTTCTGGATGGGGCCGCCGAGCGAAGCTCCGAACTGGTTCTGGACCAGATGAGGAACGTTGCTCGCATTCCAAACCCGCGCATCCAAGGCTGTGTTGCGAAGATATTCATAAACGGTCCCATGCAGTTGGTTCGTCCCCGAGCGAGTGACCATGTTGACCTGGGCTCCTCCAGCGCCACCAAATTCCGCCGAATAACTTCCGGTTTGTACCTTGA